>NZ_JAOCZL010000005.1:0-13503 GCF_041414825.1 Pseudoalteromonas sp. 68 DY56-GL68 | reverse complement strand
CTTATATGGACTCCTCCGATTGCACAAGCCTTTTTACATTAAGCTGATGTGATTGCGTACTTATATACGGACTCTAATGAGGCGCTACCTCGGTCACTTTGATGTTTTCGCGCCCTTGTGCCTTATCTGCTACACGGTATCTTCGTACACTAGCGGGTTTTCAGGCTATCAAGGGTAGGTCTCACCACTTAATGCTCTATCTTGGCTTGTTCAATTCTTCTGCTGACTAATTTTTTATTCTTTTACTTTATGCTGTCAGTATTGTCGGCTCATAATCCGTTCCATTTTTAAGTAAGGCATAGGCGGTTCTCATTGTTTTGTTTGCTAATGCAATCGCCGCGCACTTAACCCCTTTTCTTACCAGAAGGCTTTTTATCCATCGTTCTTTTTCAGTCGAGGCCTCTCTGTTTTTTAATTTACTCACTATCGAGCGAGCGCCTAAAAATAGATTTCGCCTTAATGCTCCACCTCGTCTTTTAGGTATACGGCCTATCTTTGCTTTACCGCCGGTCGAATGCTGTAGTGGTGTCACACCTGCACACGCCGCAGCACTTCTTCCATTGCTAAACTGTGTTGTGTCACCTAAAAAAGACAGGAGTTCGATAGCAGTGATTGGGCCGACTCCTTCGAGTGCCATTAAGCGTTGACAGCCATCATTTTGTTTTGCAATACGCTCGATTTGTTTTTGTAACTCTACTTTGTTGTCACACTGCTGTTGATAAAGAGCGTAACTCAGCGCAAGCGCATGTTTTAGTTCTAATGGCAGCATGTTTTCTGCATCTTCTAAAATATCGGGTATGGCTGCTTTAAATGCGGCCTCACTTTGGTTAATCACAATACCAAACTCAAGAAGTAAACCACGTATCTGGTTTGATAATTGAATCTTTTGTTTATCTGCGAGCGCCCGAACCTTACTAAGAGATTGCAATGCTTGCTCTTCGATAGAGAGAATTTTACAGGTGCGGACATTAGGCACTTTACTAGCAATGGCTATCGCAATAGCATCGTTTGCATCTGTTTTTTGGCCTTGTCTAAATGCTTTAACAAATAAAGGGTCAAGCAATATGACTTTATGACCAAAAGATTGCGCAGTACGTGCAAAATATTGAGCGCTTGCGCATGCTTCCATAACAACAACGGATGGTTTTGCTTTAACTAATAATTCAAGCAATGCTTTGCGGTTGGTTTGTTTATTAAATTTAAGTTTATTACCTTGAAACTGCGCAACTTGGAAAATGTTTTTTGCTAAATCAATAGCAATTAAATTAGACTGTGTCATGTATGGACTCCTTAATTGGTAAAAGATGTTTTGCAATTTCTTTATACCGTACTCTCCCGTTAATGGGGAGGAGTCCATACATCTGCTATGCTCTAGTATTTTGATAGTGAAATGGCATATACCGTCCACCTCTGCCATTAAGGTCACTAAAATAAGCCGTAGGCCTCAGTTTCTTCCTCTTCTTGGCTGCTTAGATGTTCTGGGCGGAATATAGCGCTTGGGTCAATGAGTAACGTATGCTTATTTTTCATTTTTATTAAACCGCGCATCATATTTTTGGTTTGTGGGTCTACATCAAAGCCGACGGACGTTAACTTATCTAAGGGTTTAATATCCTCTTTTTTAACGTTGATGTTGTCTTCTACTTTATCAACCAGTAATCCTATATGTGGTGTGATGCCATCTTTAGTAGTGAAAATAATAATCGGTTTATAGTCGAGGATTATCTGTTCTCTAGCAGACTCAAATAAACGTATTAGTTGGTTAAAGATGTGCCTCTTTTTTTCTTCAAATATATGGATTAACTTATCTTTAGGAAGGTTCTTTTGTAATTCGAGTAACTCACCAGCCATTGCATGTAGTGCTCTGTGGGGAGTATCAAATTTGTTAAGAATGTTTTGCAAGTCTTCATTGTCTGTTTTGAAGCTATTATACCACCGGCCAAAAGCGCATTTGTCAGGATCGGTTGATTGTGTAAACGCAGCACCAGTGAGCAGGCTCTCTTCTAGTGCATTTAACCAGAGTTGGTGCTCTTTTTCTTTCTCAGCTAATAAATCTGTTAACGCAGCATTTGTTTTATGAGTCGATTGGTTATTAAGTACAATTCCTAAGTCAAATATAGGAGTGGGTGTATCCATGTAGTCTTTAACGCCAATAAAGCTTTTATTTTCATTAGGTAGGGACGTAAGGTTATTTTCGTAACGTTCCGTTAGAAGAATATCGAGTATTTTAAGTGAAATGGTCTTATGCCCAACACGAAAATTAATCAGATCCATATTTCCCTCAAAGCCTTATTAAGTCTTTAAAGCATAGAACATTATTCTGATTTAGCAGTAGTTAATCTTGATTACTTTTAAAATATGAGCGATAAATTTTTTTATCACTATTACCAGTCTGCTCACTAAATAACTTTGCGAAGTCAGTATCTTCTTCAAATAGTGCATTTAACTTGGAAATTAAGCATTGATTATTTAAAGGGGGAGAGCACTTTTGAGCAGCATTAACCAGTGCAACTGCATTTAGATAACCTTCAAAAATTATGCGATTTGCCTTCCTTTGGTAGGGCTTAATGTCTTCATTGAATTGCACGCACCAAGCGTTATCACACCGATTAGGATCGGGGACGACTTCGGTGACCATAATATTGCTTGGATGCTTAATTCGCTTGTATAGTTCATGGCTTGATGCAAAAGAAACGGCGGTATAGTCGGGTGTGAAACCCTGCTGATAGCCTGTATTGATAAACTCAGCTAACGGTTTGTATGTGCCTACCATACAGATTGCAGTCGCTTTACTTTGTTTAAGTTGCGTTAGTGCCTTTGCAATATCTTCGCTATTACGTTTAAATCGGGCAACTTCAATAGGTTTTATTTCATATTTTTCTAAAGCTAAAATTAAATTGCTTTCAACAACATAACCAAATTCGTCAGCTTGAATCATTAATGCAATTTTCTCATGCTGACGTTCTTTTACTAAATAATCGACTTGTTCAGACGCTTCATCTTGATAGCTTGCACGTAGGTTAAATACATTCGGCATTGAATTATTATGTAGGAAATCTGCGCCTGTAAAAGGCATCAGAAAGGGTGTACGATGCCTATCAAGTAAAGGTTTAATGGCATGTGCAGTCGGTGTTCCCATTGAACCAAAGATTGCGTGGATGTTGTCGCTAAATAAAAATTGCCGTGTATTTACAACCGTATTTTTTGGCTCATAACCATCGTCAGCAATTATCAGCTTGATATTTTGACCATTAATACCGCTATCAGCATTTATCTTATCGAAATAAATATTGCTGCCGAAAGCTAATTGCTCGCCAATTTCTTTTGCTGGCCCTGATAGTGCTGTAGACATACCTAATTTTATAGGGGGGAGAGTGTCTTCGGCATGACCCAAAGTGGATAAAAGTGAAAGAGATAACAATATGCTCTTAATTGTCGATATTATTGAGTAGTTTAAAGTGAGCATACCAACCTTGCACTGCGGCTTTGAATTGTGTGTTTAATTCTTTTTTTCCGGACAGATTTGCTTCACTAATGAAGTGATCGGTACAGGATTGTTGTAATATTAGCCGAATAAGTATGAATTTTGTATCTTGATTGAGCAAGTTTAGACTAATTGGTGTATGCCAGATCAGTTGCCACAGTAAGGGTTGAGCATTAAATAACGAAAATTCAGAATTTATAAGGCGCTCAGCCCTGCTTAATAATACAGTTGGACATTTGCTTTGTGGAAAATGGGGTAATAATTCAGCAATCAGCTGCCAAGGTAAGTGACTAAAGTGGCCTAAAAGTTGTAACGAGAAGTCGTGTTTAAACTCACCAATGAGCTGTGTGGCTGAATGCTTCGCTTGGCGGGTAAGTGGCTTTATGACTAAAGCCGAATGTTCTGCAGTTGCTTTGTCGTAGCTAAAACCCAACTTAATGACCTTAAAACCATTACTTTGCCAAAACTTAACCAGGGATGCATTTGCGCCAAAGCTCGCACCGAAATAGTCGCAATTATCTAGTTGTTTTTCGCAGTAATTTAATAGGGCTGAACCTATACCTTGTTGATGACACTCTGGTGCGACAGCTATTCTCACAACTCTTGCAGAGCGTTTACATAAATCTTCTGTACTCTGGCTCAGTTGAGTAATGGTTTGTGCCATTAAATGGCCATGTGGTCTGCGCTTACCTATTTTAACTTGTTCTGCGATCTTAGCCGTTAAACCACCTTCAACAGCCACCAAACAAACTGCTTTTAGTGCATTTTCTTGCTTACAGATAGACAGCTGTAACTCGGGCGCATCAAGCAGTTGGCGTAAATCATTCACTGTGGTTTGGTAATGAGCCAGCGCCAGTAATGCCATTATTTGGCTAAGTAGTTGCTCATCATCAACGAGTTGTTCTTTGCTTATGTTTGCAAATTGGAATGGCTCACTACTTTGCGTGCCTGGGTACTTTGCATCGAGTAATAATAGTTTGCGTAGGCTATTTTCTAAAGGATCATGTTTGGCAAAGCGAACGGGCTCATCCAGAGTGATAGTCTTCAGTGATTTAAATTGGCTACGTAAGTAATGTAGAAAACGTAACGTGTAACCTCGGCCATTTCCTTCATAACCAACCATAGTGCTAGCAAATACGATTCGCGGATAGCTTTTCAGGATCTGTAATAGCATAGGAACCGGAATCGCCGCTGCTTCGTCGACAAATAACAGATCGCAGTCAGGTTTTTCATGTAGGAGTGTATCTGGCGCAATATAGCTAAGGTTAGCTAGTTGCTTACAATTTTGCTCTTTAGTTATACCAAGCTCAGATGCTAAATGTTTAAAGCTTGTTTGTACGGCCTTGGCTTGCGTGGCACAAATAAGGATTTTTTTATCTTGAAGATTTGCTGCTGCAAGCCCTAAAGCAGCTGACTTACCACGACCCCGGTCTGCACTGATCACAAATGGGCGATTAGCGCGCCCTGTTGCGGTTTTAATAATTTGCTCAACACATGCTTGTTGTTGCTGATAATTTATCTCAGCAGTTGCTGGCGAAATTGATTGGTAAGTAGGAAGCGAGTGCTCAGTAAAATAATGTGGCTGCAATTTTAGCTTGGCGAAAAAGCGCTGATTAAAAAAGCTGTGTTTAATCTCTTCGCCATAAGAGGTGATACTTGTGAGTGCTGGGTCTTGCCAATTATTATCATCGGGCAGCAAAAGTATCAGTATACCACCTGCTTTTACGGTACCTGCAAGCGCGGCTAGTTTATCGGCATATAAACCGCTAAAACCATCAAAAATAGCGTGTTGAAACTCTTGACCAAGAATTTGGTGAGCATGTTTTGGAAACTCACTATTTGCTAATAATGAGTTGCTACTGAAAACATAGGTATTTTTAAGCGCTAATTGGTTTGCAAACTGATGGCACCAAGTTTCGCTGCCTTGCACAATGACAAGCTGGCGATGCTTTGCAATCACCAGCTCATTACACAGTGCTGTTAAATACTCATTATAAGGCTTGAAGTCTTGCATACTGTGTTACAAGCCATTTGCTGCCTAGGTCATCAAAGTTCACTTGAATACGTGACTGTGCGCCGCTACCTTCGTAATTGAGTACGGTTCCTGCACCGAACTTGGCGTGTAAGACGCGTTGCCCTAAGTTAAAGCCACTATCTTCAAATGCAGCATGGGTTACTGATGGGCTAAAACGACCTGCAGCAGGTGGTCTAGAAACCTGTGTTTTAATTCGGATTTCTTCGATGCAGTCTTCAGGCATTTCACGTAAAAAGCGTGATGGGCTGTGGTATTTTTCTTGTCCGTATAAACGGCGACTTTCTGCATGGCTAATGTATAGTTTTTCCATCGCGCGAGTCATACCAACATAGCATAAGCGGCGTTCTTCTTCTAAACGGCCAGACTCTTCATTACTTTGTTGTGACGGGAACATGCCCTCTTCAACACCAACCATAAATACCAGTGGGAATTCTAGGCCTTTTGCTGAGTGCAGGGTCATCATTTGCACCGCGTCTTCGTGCTCATCGGCTTGACCTTCGCCAGACTCTAGTGAGGTATAGGCCAAAAAGCCCTGTAGTGGCGAGCTGAACTCTTCATCTTCAGGGAGTTCATATTGACCACAAGCACTAATAAGCTCTTCTAAGTTTTCTACACGGGCACGGCCTTTTTCACCTTTTTCAGCTTGATACATTGCCATTAACCCTGAGGTTTGAATGGCGTATTTCGCTTGCTCTTCTAAGGTGAGGTCGCTGATCTTATCTTCGATATGCTCAACAAGCTCTAAGAATTTAGTGACGGCACTCGCTGCACGGCCAGATAAGTGCTGCTGCTCGATAATAGCTTTTGCGGCATACCAAAGTGGCAATGATTCATTGCGCGCGCAATCACGGATATGGCTTAGCGTTTTATCACCAATGCCGCGGGCAGGGGTGTTAATAACGCGCTCGAAAGCAGCATCATCTTGACGATTGCCCACTAAACGTAAATATGAAAGTGCATCTTTGATCTCTTGACGTTCGAAGAAGCGCATACCGCCGTAAATACGGTATTTTAAACCTTCTTGTAGCATTGCTTCTTCGAGTACACGAGATTGCGCATTATTACGGTATAAAATGGCGGCATCTTGTAATGCATTACCCGCATTAAGCCAGCTGCGTAGTTTACTACTAACAAAGCGGGCTTCGTCTAATTCATTAAACGCAGCGTAAACAGAAATAGGCTCACCATCATTGCCGTCAGTCCAAAGGCTCTTGCCCATGCGTTCAGCATTGTTTTTGATCAGCGCATTTGATGCTTTCAAAATGGTTGCTGTTGAGCGGTAATTTTGTTCAAGGCGAATGGTTTCGGCTTCGAAGTCGGTTAAAAAGCGTTTGATATTCTCAATTTTTGCGCCACGCCAGCCATAAATGCTTTGGTCATCATCACCCACGATCATAATACTATTCGTATTACCTGCGAGTAGCTTTAACCAAGCGTACTGAATTGTATTGGTATCTTGGAACTCGTCTACCAGCATGTGAGCAAAGCGCTGCTGATAATGACGTAAAAGTGTCGGGTTATTTTTAAGTACTTCGTAGCAACGCAGTAATATTTCAGCAAAGTCGATTAAACCAGCACGGTCGCACGCTTCTTGATATGCAGCATAGACTTTTAGCATCATCTGTTCATTAACATCGTAGGCTTGAATGTCTTTCGGGCGTAAGCCTTCGTCTTTTTTAGCGCTGATATACCAACCAAATTGTTTTGCAGGCCACTTTTTGTCATCGATGTTCATCGCTTTAAGTAAGCGTTTGATCATACGTTGTTGATCGTCAGAATCTAAGATTTGAAAGCTTTCAGGCAAGTTCGCTTCGCGATGGTGGGCACGCAAAATACGGTGAGATAAACCATGGAAAGTACCAATCCACATACCACCAACCGGTGCTTTTAAGGTTTCTTCTACACGAGTTCGCATTTCTTTCGCGGCTTTGTTAGTGAAGGTTACCGCAAAGATACTGTATGCTGAAGCTTGCTCAACTTGCATGAGCCATGCGATGCGATGAACAAGTACTCGAGTTTTACCAGAACCTGCACCTGCAAGTACTAGCATATTTTGCAATGGGGCTGCGACTGCATCCCGTTGTTTGTCATTTAAGCCATCGAGTAATTCAGAAACGTCCATCGTTACGCCTTTTCAATCTATAATGGGTGGAGTATAACAGGTGTTTATGCAAGGCTAAATAAAATACTGTTTTTATAAACAGCTATTTTGGCAAGTCATTAAAATTGTAAATAAAAATTGTGAATTTGACCGATTTTTAGCAAAAAGAACTAAAATCAAAATAACGGTATTTTTTAACACTTTGATTTGTAAGTCATAATAAGTTGGCATAAAGTGTGTTTATAAAAAGTATAATCATTAAAAACTACAGAGGTTAGTATGGCAGAGCAAGGTTCTGGCGGTAATGTAATCGCAGCAATATGTAATATCTTTTTTCCTGGTTTAGGACAATTGGTACAAGGTCGTTTAATGGCGGCGATTGCATTCTTTTTAGCATGGGTTATCAGTGGCGCGCTAATTTATGTTGCGATCGGTTTTGTATTACTGCCGATTGTCTATTTGTGGGCAATTATTGATGCTGCTCGTTTTAAATCACGACTCTAGCTGTTTTACATAGCATAAACACGAGCGCCACTATGGCGCTCGTGTTGTTTAAGACCGCAAAACTCGCCACGTTTAGCTGCAAACGGTATAATTAGTGCAATAACGTATTACGAGTACTCTTCATGGAATATCAATTTATCCGCGACCCAATTAGTGGTTTACGCATTAAAATCTCTTCTGAGCACGGCGTTATTGGTCGCTGGCTGAATGAAGAAATCGGTAAAGAAAAAGTCGCAATGGTGCAAGCTTTAATTACTGCAGTGAAGAGCAGTCATGAGCCTTTAACCTTGCAAGGCCAAGAAATTGATTTGATTTTAAGTAAAGACGAAGCATTATTTGAAGCCCATGCACTACATCAAGACAACGAAGACTTAGTCGCCTACCAAGATGATGATTTAATGCTTGAAGAAGAGGGCTTATGCAGTGGCTGTGGTTTTGAAGACTTTGTTGATTTAATTGAATCTTGGCAAGAGTTTACGCAAGGGCGATAAGCAGAAACAGGTTCTGCTTATCAGTGGCTAGTTTATTGTTCATTGACTGATTTAACAGCTGCAAGTAATAAGTCTTCAGTTAAACGCACTTTATAATTTGGATTAGCATACTGAAAGTGAATTAACCCTTTTGTGTCAACCACAAAAACAGCAGGTACAGGTAAAGCCACCTTTGCTTCGCCATCTAGCGACACAAAGTTAACGCCAAGTTTATTACGATAGATTTTTGCGGTTTTATCATCCAGATAAAATGCCAATCCGAGTTGTTGGCTCAATGCCAAACTATCATCAGATAAAAGTTGATAGTTTGGGGAAGATATTTTGCTTTCAGCTAGCTTTTCTGGGCTATCTGGCGATATCGCGATAATTTGTGCATTGAGGCTTGCTAATTGCTTTTCAATTTTTTGCACACTGACTAATTGCCTTGAACAATATGGGCACCAACCGCCACGATAAACAATTAATACCGTGGTTTTTTCTTTAAAACGTTCACCTAAAGAAACGCTTTTTCCAAACTGATCTTTTAAGTCAACACTTTGTATAGTTAAGCCTGGCAGTAATGGACTAACTTGCTCAGCTGAGTTTGCAATATTCGTTGCTGTAGCTGCAATTGCTTGGCTAGATAGTACAAGTAATGCAGTAATAAGTAGTGATCTAAACATTAGGATCCTTCATGATTCTTTCTCGATTTTACAAACGACCTGTTTATAGGTGTTTTTATTTCATCAATGCCAAATTTAACTGTAGTATATAGGCAAATAAAGTTATCCACAGAAATGAAAAAATGAGAAATATTGATTTAAAGATTATAGATAAACGTTTAGGTACTGATTTCCCATTACCGGAATATGCTACAGAAGGTTCTGCAGGTATTGATCTTAGAGCATGTATTGAAAAAGATTTAGTATTAGAGCCTGGGCAAGTTGAGCTAATACCATCTGGCTTTGCTGTTCATATGAAAGATAACGGCCTTGCAGCCACAATTATTCCTCGTTCAGGATCAGGGCACAAGCATGGTTTAGTTATGGGAAATTTGGTTGGGCTTATTGACTCGGATTATCAAGGACAAATCTATATTTCACTTTGGAATCGCAGTGATAAAGTTTATAAGGTTGAAGTTGGAGAAAGAATAGCTCAGCTTGTTTTTATACCAATTGTTCAAGTTGGCTTTAATGTAGTCAGTGAATTTGATGAGTCACAAAGAGGTGAAGGTGGCTTTGGTAGTTCTGGAAAAAAATAGTTGTATATGAGGGTGATATGATTCTTGCTAAGGATTTAGGGAATAGAAAAATAGACATTACACCTTTATGTTCAGATTCGGATGAACAGGTTTCTGTTGATCTGAGCGTAGGTGATATGTACAAAAAGGCAGGGGATTCTGATTGGAGAAAGATGAATGATATTTTAACGATTCCTCCAAATAGTTGTGTGCTAATTTGTACCGAGCAAACAATAAAGATGCCAAACAATGCATTTGCTTTTCTTTCATCTAAAGGAAGCCTTGGAGCAAAGGGCCTTGTCGTTGCAAATACAAAGGTTGATCCTTTATTTGAAGGAAAGTTACATATACCTATTTTTAATGTTGGAAATAAAAAGGCTTCAATAAAAGTGAAAGATAAATTTTGTTCACTTACGTTTTTGACTACAGAGCATCCAATCATTGGTAATAGTACAAGAAATGCTATCAATATTGAGCCAAGTGAAACAAGCAAATTGAGGGACTTTTTTAGTAACAACACTCCTCATATAATTACAGGCTTAGTCTCAATTATCATGTCAGTATTAACTATTTTATTAACGAAGGCATAGCGGATGGTTCTCACTCAAACTTCACTTCAAGAGCTAGTAACGAAACAAGTTGTTACTAGAGGGAGCAAAGATGTAATCGTTGATACGACATCAATAGCGCTCCACTTAGATAACCAATTTACTAAATACGCCCCTTATAATGGAGAGCCTTTCACACCGCCCAGAAAAATGGAAACAACAACAACTACATTGGGTGAAGAAGGAAGTATTATCCTGCCTCCGAATGGTAAACTGTTAGCTTGCACTCAAGAAGTGGTTTCAATACCTAAAGATAATTTTGGTTTAGTTCAAACCAAAGGCTCTATAGCGCGAGGGTTTTTATTTGCTCATGTTTGTGACGGACAAATAGACCCCGGTTATAAGGGTAAGATCACTCTTGAACTTGTTAATATGAGTGAGTTTTATTACAAGTTGATACCAGGAATGCCTGTTGCATCTTTGTACTTATTTCAAACAGATAAAAGTATAGATAGCTACCAAGGTCGGTATCAAAATTCAATGTCACCCACAGCTATGATTTAAGGCCGTTTGAAATAAACTCGCGAAAATCGATGGTCGATAAAAAGCCATCGAACTGCTTATGCGGTTGTTGACTATCAGGGTTGGCAACTGCAAGTATATGGCCAATACCAAACTCTTTTGCCGCATCGAGCACGGCAGGGCTGTCATCCACAAATAAAGTCCGTTTCTTATCAAACTTCCACTCTTGATGTACTTGTTGCCATAATGGTTGATGCTCTTTACTCACGCCATATTGGTGAGTTGAAATTACCCCATCTAAGTAATTATCAATAGCAGTGTGTTCAAACTTTAACATGGCACAATCTGGGTGCGCGTTAGTGAGCATGATCAATTGCTTACCAGCTTTTCTAAGCTCAGTTAGAAATGGCGGTACGTCATCACGCACTTTTATTAAATGTTGAATGTCACGTTTTAGCGACATTATTGGCAAATCGAGTTGTTGTTGCCAATAGTCTAAGCAGTACCAATTAATTTGCCCATGAACTTGTTGATAACGATGCAAAATGTCAGCTTTTGCTGCGTCTAAACTGATTTTATGTTTACGTGCATATTGCTCGGGAATAACAGTAAGCCAGAAATAATTATCAAAATGCAAATCGAGTAGGGTGCCATCCATATCTAACAACACAGTATCGATTTTTGACCAATTTAACATAGGCAATTCACTTTAAAAGATTTATGATGAGCATAACTGCCATGATAGCAAATTAATGCCAATGACACAGAAAAAGCATCCTACACCACCGCAAATTTTGTCTAATGAAGTTGTCGCTAAGAGTCGACTGTTCACCGTTGAATCCCTTGAGCTGAAGTTCTCAAATAACGAGCAAAGGCAATACGAACGAATTCGTGGTGGTGGAAGAGGTGCCGTCATGATCGTGCCTGTAACGGCTGATAACGAGCTGTTATTGGTGCGAGAATATTGTGCTGGCACTAATGATTATCAACTGGGCTTTCCAAAAGGTTTAATTGATCCAGGTGAAACTCCCGAACAAGCAGCAAATCGTGAGCTTAAAGAAGAAGTAGGCTTTGGTGCTGACTATTTTGCCGCCCTTAAAAAAGTCAGCATGGCACCAAGTTACTTTAATGCCACTATGCATATTTTGTACGCCGAAGACCTCTATCCTGAAATCTTACCAGGTGATGAACCTGAGCCACTTGTTGTTGTGAAGTGGCCGATGAGTGATTGGCCGTCTTTATTGCAACAGGAGGACTTTACAGAAGCACGAAGTGTTGCAGCTTTGCTATTATTAACAAAGTACTTAGAGTCGGGAGCTACCAATGAGTAATTTTTTAGAGCCTTGCATTCGTCTAGCTGAACAAGCAGGTGATGCCATTATGGCTATTTATCAGCAAGATGATATTGGTGCCGAGCAAAAGTCCGATCATACGCCCGTAACTAAAGCTGATTTAGCATCAAATGAAGTATTGATGGCAGGATTAAAAGCGTTGGCACCAGATATTCCTATTATGTCAGAGGAAACGCCAATCCCTGCACTTGCTGACAGAAAGCATTGGCAGCAATACTGGTTGCTAGATCCCATGGATGGTACGGGGGAGTTTATTTTAGAAAGTGGTGATTTTGCGGTTAATATCGCACTGATTGAAAATAACCGTCCAGTATTAGGTGTTATCCATTGGCCAGCGAAGCACGTTACTTATTTTGCAACTTATCAGCAAGGCGCGTTTAAGCGTGAAAATGGCCAAGATCAGAAAATTTCGGTTGCAACACCTGATAATTTAACTTTAGCTGTGAGTCGTCGACAAAAAATTGAAGCGGTAAGTCAGTATTTAAATACCCAATTCGCAACGGTCGCATTAGGCTCATGCTCATTAAAAGCGTGTATTATTGCAGAAGGTAAAGCGGATTGTTTTTTACGCATAGGGCCAACAGGTGAGTGGGATACAGGCGCATCTCAAGTGATTGTTGAAGAAGCGGGTGGCTGCATTACAGATGCTGAATTTAATCCTTTAACTTACAATCAACGAGAAAGCACAGAAAACCCAGATTTTATCGTTATGGGCCACCCTGATTGGGAGTGGCAAAAAATGATAAGTCCTCACCAACGAGCTTTTTAACAGCACTTTGTGTGCTTTTTGTTCGTTTGGTGGTGTTTTATTACTATAACTCTTGATTTCTAATCTTATTGCTATATGATAGCGCTCTCTTCGAAACAAGGCATCAATAACATGCTGTTGTTACTTAGAGATTACAGGCGTGAGATGAAGCAGAATGATAAATCATTCGTCGGACTCGCAAATCCTGAAGTCGAAGGTCGTCGGTTCAAATCCGGCTTCTGGGACTCTAAACATACAGGCGCGGGATGGAGCAGCCTGGTAGCTCGTCGGGCTCATAACCCGAAGGTCGTCGGTTCAAATCCGGCTCCCGCAACCACTTCTTAAATTAAGTGAGAAGTAAAACAAACTTAATATTCAGGCGCGGGATGGAGCAGCCTGGTAGCTCGTCGGGCTCATAACCCGAAGGTCGTCGGTTCAAATCCGGCTCCCGCAACCAACTGAAATTAAAATTAATATGTAATACTAGACACGCTAAAGC
>NZ_JAOCZL010000004.1:0-22109 GCF_041414825.1 Pseudoalteromonas sp. 68 DY56-GL68 | reverse complement strand
TGATCTTCCCCTAACACTGTAGACATCTTTTATTTAGAAAATGAAGTATGATGAGAGATGTTATGAGTAATAATAAATATCCCCAAGAATTTAAAGATGAAGCTGTTCGCCAAGTGGTTGATAAAGGCTATTCAGTACCTGATGTTGCCAAACGTTTGGGCATTTCCGATAAGTCCCTGTATTACTGGGTCAAGAAAACTAAAGTACCAGCCAAGAAGTCAGCAGAGCAGGAAGAGATCCGCAAGCTAAGAGCTGAGTTAAAACGCGTGACTGAAGAGCGGAATATATTAAAGGAAGCCGCCGCGTTCTTTGCAAGCGAGTCAAGGAAAGATACGCGTTCATAAAATCACGACTCGAAGTTTACCGCGTCAAAGCAATGTGTCAGGCATTAAATGTTCACCGTAGTGGCTTCTATGCTTGGCTCAAACAACCACTATCTAAACGTGAGCAAGATAACCGGAGGCTGCTTGAGCGTATCAAGGCTGGCTATGTTGAGAGTGGTGGTGTTTATGGCAGTCCACGCATTACTCATGAGCTACGCAGGCAAGGTGAAACATGTGGAGAGAATCGTGTTGCCCGTCTAATGAAGCAAGCCAAGCTAAAAGCTAATATCGGTTATAAAAGGCGGTACTTTAAGTCAACCGTGCCCGCATTAATTGCGGATAATCACCTTCAACAACAGTTTGTTGTTAGTGAACCAGATACGGCTTGGGTAGCAGACATTACCTATATCAAAACCTATGAAGGCTGGCTGTACCTTGCCGTCGTACTTGATTTATTCTCGCGAAAAATCATTGGTTGGTCGATGCAACCGAACATGAGTAAAGATATCGTGATCAAAGCACTATTAATGGCTGTTTGGCGCAGAAATCCAAAACATGAAGTAATAGTTCACAGCGACCAAGGCAGCCAATACGCGAGCTGTGATTACCGTGAATTCTTAACCGCAAACAACTTAGTACCGAGTATGAGTCGCCGAGGACATTGCTTAGATAATGCGGTAGCAGAAAGCTTTTTTCACTCACTAAAAACAGAACGCGTGAAGCGAAAAGTGTACGAGACTCGTAATGATGCTAGAGCAGATTTGTTTGATTACATTGAAATGTTCTACAATCGTAAACGATTACATAGCCACCTTGGCCATGTGTCTCCCGAAGAGTATGAAAAACAGTATTTAACTGGAAGCTAGAAGTCTACAAAATTGGGGGAAGATCAAACTTCAAAAGGAACCATAAGTGCACAAAAATAAAGATTTAGAATTTAAATTTAAAAAACCATCAAACAAAGACGAATATCTAGCTGCGCTTTATGAAGAGATTTCCGAAAATGAAAAATCAAATGGTAGTGTTCGTACATTAAAAACATACGTTTATGAAATTCTTGAACGGTTGAGAAAAGATGATCAGAAACGAAAAGATAAGTCAGAGCAAAAAGATTTCAATATTAGCTGGTCGCTTGGCTTCTTAGCATTTGTTGCACTCGTACTGATTATTAACGGCTCGAATGAAAGCCATGATTTTAATTGGTTACAACAAAATAGCCTTTCCATAAAAATTTTGGGGATTGCTCTAGCTACATTGTATATTGGGGTATCAATTGAAAGGTTCTCAATTTTTCGAAATCTATGGCAATTTGGATTTACAAAGCTGGTTGTATCAATTGCCATTTCAGGCTTGATTGTCTTTTCTACAGGAAAAGCAGCGGGCGCTATAAATTCTGTATTTGGCGTTGATGCATCAGCTTTTCCATTTACATTAACTTTTACATCTGGTTTGTTTTTCTTTCACTACGTACTCCCTTTTCTAGCTTTTGTTGGAATCGTTGCGGTATTTTTTGCACTTGATGCCATAGGCTATCTTAAGTCTAAACTAAGTGATGGCAGAAACTATGAATTGCCACCTGTTCATTCATTTGTATTTCCTATATTGGCAACTATCTTGTTGGTAATTTTTTTAGGGTGGTCGAAAAATGACCTTGGCGAGAAGGTTTTACCATCGAAGATTTATAAATTGGCTCATATGTTAGACTTCAATAATAAAAACGAATGCGCCAATATTCGAGCAGAAGTGCCTGTTGTTTACTTGGGACCATCGCAATCAACTGTATTGGCAGATGTGAACGTAACAAATGTAGATAACCTAAAGTCCTTTTTTGAACTAAAGGTTGAAGTTCCAAAAAGGTTTTATCGCTTAAGTTGTGAGTTGCCGGAATATCAGAGTGAATAGGTATAAAAAAGCGCAGAACGCGGCGTGATGAGCGACCGAGTTTGGCGCACAATAATTATTTACTGTCTGGTTTAATGAAACTCTAAAAATCAAACCTGACAGATTGAGTTAAGATTTATTCAGTTAATGCTTATAGTAATTTTATATTCGGAAAAGCTTTATGCTCCTGATAAACTTAATAGCTTTTAACTCTAATTTACAGCAACGGAAATAGGGGTTACCTTAAATAAACCTCAGTAATTTCAGCCCTGAAATGGCTTAGCTCTTGCGATACTGTCTCGAGAGCTATTGCCCTACTTAAACCTAAGCTTTTTAGTTCAGTCATTTTCTCTTGTGCGTAGCTATGCCTGAGGCCATGACCACCATTTGAAAAGAAGAGTGTACGACTTGATGCTTTAGAGAATGAGCATGACCATTTATGACCACCACCAATATCATAACGTTGCAAATAGTTAATTTCCCTATCACGAACCGTTATAGGCTGCGCTAAGCGCCTATGTTCTAGTTGTGTAGCCAGTGCGTTAGGTATTAGTACATCATGGATTAGGCCGCCTTTACCTTTTACTGTATAAATACGACCTTCTCGACCAAGCCATTTACTTTTTAACGCAGGGCGGCTATCAGCTTTACGCTCTGATACTTTTGCAATTGTAAAAGCTCATGTGCTCTGAGTCCTGCTGCTAGGCTATTTGAGTAGATAAATTATATTTTCTGGTTTGATGTACACCAATCGTATGAGTCTGAGCGGTAGTGTAAGTGCTTTATTGTGTCAAAAAGCGTGAAGGTTCAGAAGTATAGGGCATATCCAGAATTTGAATCACTTGCGAATAAACACTTTGGTGACATAATGAATAAAGAAGAAAAAGGCATTATATGAAACCAGAAGAACTAGAGCGACAGGCAATTACCTATGCTAAGAATAATAGGACTCGTATAGCTCGCGAGTTAACAGACAAAAATCGGTTTCCTCCCGACGCAAGACCTGTTTCTGTTTTTATGGCTGGTTCACCTGGAGCAGGTAAAACGGAAGCTTCAAAAGCTTTTTTAGAAGAAATTGGTGCTGATAATGTACTCAGACTAGATCCAGATGAGTTAAGAGAACTTATACCAGGGTACACAGGTGATAACTCTTACTTATTTCATCGTGCTGTATCTTTTATTGTTGAGAGAACACTTGATTGTGCATTTAAAAATAAGCAATCTTTTTTATTAGATGGAACTTTAGCTAGTTATGATGTTGCAGAAAAAAACATCGAGCGTTCTATCCGTAAAGGTCGACAAGTACTTATTTTGTTTGTGTATCAAAAGCCAGAATATGCGTGGGAATTTGTTGAAGCAAGGGAGGAGTTAGAAGGGCGTAGAATTTTACCAAATACTTTTATAGATCAATTTTTTGCATCACAAAGTGTTATAAAGGAACTTAAATTAAAATTTGGTAGTCGAATTAAAGTAGATTTGTTAGTTAAAAATAATAAGGGTCGAACACGTTTTTATCATGATAACGTTCAGGCAATTGAGCATCATTTAGATGAAAAATTCACTAGAGAAGATCTTGAGAGCCTGATAGAATCATCGTCTAGCTCAAAAAGCGAGCTTTAGGAGTGCCTATGTTTTCAAATTTAATAAAGCCAAAGCAAGCTCAAAATTCGAAACTTTCAGACTTTGTACTAGATTCTAGCTCAAGTGAGAAAAAGCGAGTTTATAATCAAGTTATTGAGCGAGCGATTTCCTCTCAAGTACAGGTAATAAACAAGGCGCCTTTAGGCCAAAGTAATGACTAAAAAGTCCCGCATAGGGACTTTTTTTATTTAGATAAATACTTTGTATATATCAACCTAACGAAGTATTCAGCAACTTAATCCATTTCAGGGCGACACCGCCAAATAAAGCCATATTTCCAATACCTTATCTGGTATACATAGATTGTGTGTTGCAGATAATTATTTGCTTGGCCGTAATGATTATTCGCCGCTTAAAAAGCCGGTACAAACACCGGCTTAAAACATATTTAAAGTGCTAATACTGGCTGATTACTTATAACCATTAGGGTTATTGCTTTGCCAACGCCACGTATCTTGCATCATTTCATCAATACCTCGCTCAGCTTGCCAACCTAGTTCATTGAATGCCTTTTCAGTTGCAGCGTAACAGGCGGCTATATCGCCAGAGCGACGTGGTGATATTTGGTAAGGTACGGCTTGACCACTGGCTTTCTCGAAGGCGCTGACCATCTCTAGTACTGAATAGCCGTTTCCTGTGCCAAGGTTATAAATATGGGCGCCTGTATTATCGGCAATGCGTTCTAATGCTTTTAAGTGGCCTAACGCCAAATCAACCACATGGATATAATCACGAATACCGGTACCATCTTTTGTATTGTAGTCATCGCCAAATACGCTGAGTTTTTCGAGCCTTCCTACAGCAACTTGTGAAATATACGGCAATAAATTATTTGGAATATCATTAGGGTCTTCACCAATGAGGCCTGATTTGTGCGCCCCTACAGGATTGAAGTAGCGTAGTAATGCTAGCGCAAAACGGTCATCTGATTTAACAATGTCTTGCAGTATCATTTCAACCATAAGCTTAGATGTGCCATATGGGTTAGTTGTGCCACCCACAGGAAAATCTTCACGAATAGGTAAACTTGCAGGGTTGCCATAAACGGTTGCAGATGAGCTAAAAACTAATTTGAATACACCTGCATCACGCATGGCATCCACTAATGTAAGGGTACCTTGTACATTATTTTGATAGTACTCAATAGGTTTAGCAACAGATTCGCCTACAGATTTTAAACCAGCAAAGTGGATCACGCTATCAATGTTATGATGCTTGAAAATCTCATCAAGGCATTCTCTATCTTGTACATCTCCTTGATAAAAAGTAATTTCTTTTTCAGTAATTTGCTTAACGCGTTTAAGCGACTCGTTGGATGAGTTACTTAAGTTATCAAGTACAATAACTTCACTACCTTGTTGAAGTAGCTCTAACACTGTATGAGAGCCGATATATCCAGCTCCGCCGGTGACTAAAATGGTCATAAAAGCTCTAAGATTAATACGTGGTTGAATAGCCTCTATTTCATCATACTTTGTAGCAAAATTATATTCTAAATTTACAATAGTAAGGAGAGCCTATTGTCTTGCTTTGGGATACATTTTATACCATATTGGTTACAAGTGAACGATGTGGTTAAGCTATAGTTAAAGGTGAATGTTTAGTTTATATAACCGTATTTCGATGGAGAGAAAGATGAATACATTAAAGAAAATAACTCTCGCTATGATATTTGTATTGCCAGCCTTCACCTATGCGGGAGAGGCAAAGGTAAAATGGCACGACTTTGATGATTATCGGGATGTACGTCCAGGGAATAACTCAACTAAAGGATCATTTCATAAAAGCGTAGCGAACAACCTTGAAAAACACTTTAGCAAGCTTGCTGAAAAACTACCAGAAGGGTATACGCTGAATGTTGAGGTGACGGATCTTGATCTTGCTGGTGATGTTCGTTTTGGTTCGATGAACGAACTGCGCATTATTAAGCCAATTTATTTTCCTAGAATCGATTTAAATTATTCAGTGATAGACAAAAGTGGCAAGGTATTAAGCGAGGCCAGCGATGTAAAACTCAAGGACATGGGCTTTATGGATCGTATGAAAATGGGCCGTGATGAAGCCTATTATTACGATAAACGTTTGATCACTGATTGGTTTGAAGATGAGCTATTACCATCATTAAACCTTGGCGAGTAATCACTAAAAGCTGTAAGCCGTCAGCTAGGCACGCCAAGCAAGCTTGACGTCTACGTTTGATGTAGGCGTGAAATTTATTTCGCGCGATAGCCTCTATTTACAACAAATGAAATAGAGGCTTCTACGTTACTTAAACGTCGCTAACAATTGTAATAACTGTTGAAGCTTAATAACTGTTTTTTTCAGTTTTTCTTCGTCCATCCCGTCGTTGCTTAAGCTTTCTACATCAGCAGCAACATCGAGAACGTAAGGTTTAAAGCGTTTGGCTTCAAAATCAAAGCCTGCATCTTTTGCAAATAAGGCTTTGAATTTGCCATGGCCTTGCTGCTGTAAATCATCTAATTTTTTATCAGCATCAAGTGCCTGACGATAAACGATTTTTAGGTTAGCATTGAGTTGTTCAATAATTGAATCCATTTTTTTCCTAAAGCTTTAGACTGCAATGCCGATATAGTACGTGGATTGTTATAAAAAGTCAGGTAGTGAACTATGAATATATCAGGATCAAATTTACCGGCAATGAGTGGCGGTGGTGAAAGTGCGGAGCTTTATAGTGCTGCTCTTGCAAAAAAACAGCAAAAAGCTGAAGGCGCTGCTGCACTTGCTCTTATTGAAGGTGCTGCAGTAAATTCGAGCGCCGCACAAACACCTGCAAAGTCTGTAACCGCAACGTTGGGTAATAACATAAACGTATATGTGTAACTAAACTAGATTGAGGTCGATAGGAGTTTTACTTTTTTCTCCACCGATCTCTCTAACTAGTTTGGGTACTAAAAACCCAGGTAATGCTGCTAGCATATCTGACATTATTTGTTTTGCTAGTTGTTCAGGTATATCAAAATGACTCGCCCCTTCCACTTTATCAAGTAGGTGCAAGTAATAGGGCAGTATGTCAGCATCGAATAGAGCCTCACTGAGGGCTATTTGCGCCCTTGCTGTATCATTCACATCTTTTAATAACACCGCTTGATTTAACAAAGTGACCCCCACTACTTTTAGCTTTTGCATAGCAGCTTTAAAGTCATCATCAATTTCGTTTGCATGATTAATATGGTTGATAAACACCACTTTTAAAGGTGATGCTGCAAAACGGGCACACAGCTCATCGGTAATTCTTGCTGGGATCACAACAGGTAAGCGGCTATGAATACGTAGGCGTTTAATTTGTGGAAGCTGTTCTAACTCATCCATAAACCAACTAACAGCATCGTCTTTGGCCATTAATGGGTCGCCACCACTTAAAATAACTTCGTTGATGTTGATATCTGCTTTTATATAGGCGAGGGCTTCAATTAAGCTGCGCTTATTCAATTGATTTTCTTGATACGGAAAGTGACGCCTAAAACAATAACGACAATTGACCGCACAGCCTGTTTTAAACATGACCAAAACACGAGAGCGATACTTGTGTAATAAACCAGGTTGGTCGTTATCTTGCTCTTTTAATGGATCTTTGTCGTATCCTGTTTGTGCTAAAAATTCTTGGTGCCTTGGCATCACTTGCAGCAAAAGTGGGTCGTTGATGTCGCCATAACGCATTTTTTTGATAAAAGGCTGCGGCACGCGGACAGGAAAAAGACTGCGTGCTTTAAGGTCTTTTTCGTCTACTTTGCTTGATAATCCTAGCATTTTTAGCAAGCGTTCAGGGCAAGTGACAACATTTGCCAATTCTTTTTGCCAGTTTTTATGCAAATTTACTTCATTTCTTTGTATCATTGACACGTAGATTACTCGAAATTATTTAGACAGAGGAAACGATGGCGAATTATAGCACCAATGAGTTCAAGGGCGGCCTAAAAATTATGTTAGACGGTGAACCTTGCAGCATCTTAGAAAATGAAATGGTAAAACCAGGTAAAGGCCAAGCGTTTAACCGTGTTCGTATTCGTAAACTTATCACAGGTAAAGTACTAGAAAAAACATTCAAGTCAGGTGAAACAGTTGAAGGTGCAGACGTAATGGATACAGATTTAGCGTATCTATACACTGACGGTGAGTTCTGGCACTTTATGAACAACGAAACATTTGAGCAAATCGCTGCTGATGAAAAAGCGCTTGGTGACAATGCAAAATGGTTAGTTGAAAATGACGTTTGTACAATCACACTTTGGAACGGTAGCCCAATCGCTGTGACGCCACCAAACTTTGTTGAATTAGAAATCACTGAAACAGATCCAGGTCTAAAAGGTGATACAGCGGGCACTGGCGGTAAACCAGCAACATTAAGCACAGGTGCTGTTGTTCGTGTTCCTCTATTCGTACAAATCGGCGAAGTGATCAAAGTTGATACACGTAGCGGTGAATACGTGAGCCGTGTTAAGTAATAGGCTTAATTAAGCAATTTGTTGTAAAATCCCAGCTTATGCTGGGATTTTTTTTGGGAAACACTATGTCTAATGTCCTTTGGCAACCAAGCGCCGATATTGAAACATTACGCGAGCGCGCTGCAATCATTCGCTGCATTCGTGAGTTTTTTTACACTCGTGATGTGATGGAGGTTGAAACGCCCAGCCTTAGTGCTGCCAGTGTAACCGATGTGCATTTAGCCACATTTAGCACAGAGTTTGTTGGCCCAGGCCATGCTGGTGGCTTGCCATTGTATTTACAAACGTCGCCTGAGTTTGCCATGAAGCGTTTACTTGCTGCGGGCTCTGGTGCTATTTTTCAGCTTTGTAAAGCATTTCGAAATGAAGAAGCAGGAAGCCATCATAACCCTGAATTTACAATGCTTGAGTGGTATCGCCCTGGTTTTGATGAATTTGCGCTTATGGATGAAATGGATGAGCTTATGCAATTAGTGCTCGGCGTAAAACCCGCAGAGCGACTAACTTATCAGCAAGCCTTTATTAATGCATTAGCTGTAGACCCTTTAACGGCTGATATCAGCACATTACAGCAACTAGCAACGGAGCAGGGCTTTGCCGATATTGCTGCGCATGAAACACATCGCGATACCTTGTTGCAGCTATTATTTTGTATGAAGGTAGAGCCAACGATTGGCCAAGAAAAGCCTTGTTTTGTTTATCATTTTCCGGCTTCGCAAGCCGCTCTTGCACAAATTTGCCAGCATGATGAGCGGGTAGCAGGGCGCTTTGAGTTATATTTTAAAAATATGGAACTGGCAAACGGCTTTAATGAACTAACGGATGCTAAAGAGCAGGTTGCTCGCTTTAAAGAAGATAATCAATACCGTGAAGCGAATGGCTTAAAACAAGTGCCAATGGATGAGCGTTTAATAGCTGCACTTGAAAATGGGTTACCGCAATGTGCTGGTGTGGCACTGGGAATTGATCGACTCATTATGCTGGCAACCAAAAAGCAAAAGATTAAAGACGTGATTGCCTTTGATGTTGAAAGGGCTTAATTGTAGGAGCGGGTTTCCCCCGCGATTTTCGTTGATTTTAAAAGCGCGACATAAAGTCGCGCCTACGGTTTATAGCTCGTAAATAAATGTCACACCGGCAACCATAGGTTCGCCAAGTTGTGTGTATGTGTGAGTCGCGTAACCATCTAATGGGTCGTTACCAAACTCAAAACCACGAGTTGGTACGTCTTCGTCAAATAAGTTACGTGCCCATGCATTAATGCTCCAATTATCACTTTCATAACCAAACGAAGCATTCACTAAATTAGTGCTTGGCGCTTTTGAGTTGTGGCTATCAGAGAAGTAGTAATCGTCTTTGCCTTCTACACCAATTGATGCGTAAAGTGCTGGCGTAAAGTTATAGCGCGCAGTGAATGCATATTGGTATTTAGGTGCTTGTGCTTGGTCTCGACCATCTTGATCTAGGCCTGATTGTGCAACAAAGTCATTGATTTCTGTATGTAGATAACCTGCACTACCCGTTAGTAGTAAATTATCAGTGGCTTGGAAGCTGCCTTCAATTTCTAAACCGTAGTTTTCGCCAGAGCTTGCGTTATCGATATAACCTGTGAACTTTTGACCTTCGACTTGCCACGACTTTAACTGCATATCTTCGCGATACATGTAAAAAGCGGCTAAGCGTAATACAAATCTATCGTCAAGTGAGCTGCCTTTTACACCAAACTCACCGCTCCATAAATATTCAGGGGCAAATGATGTGTGGTTCGCAAAGAAATCAGCATCTAGATTTAAGCCTTCGTCTTTTGCTTTTGCCAGTGCTTCAGAGTTAATACCGCCCGCTTTGTAGCCACGAGTAATACTGGTGTAGATCATGGTGCGATCAATCACTTGGTATTCAAGAGCAAGTTTACCACCCACCATGACATCATCGGTTTCTTCAATAAAGCCATTGTTATCAATGTAGTCGCCTTGGTATTGCTCAACGCGCAGACCCGTAATTAAGGTTGTTTTTGGCCCTATAGGGGTTGCTACTTGACCATATGCAGCGATGTTGCTGGTTTCATAATTTGAGGTAAATGGTTGTGTCAGCCATGTGTATTGGCGTTCCAAGTCAACTTCACGACCTTGATAATAAATGCCCGCTACCCATTCGCCAGACTTACCATTAAATTGCAGTTCGGCCGCTTGATCTTTACGATCGCGCAAGTAAGTATCTGTTGAGCTATAGCCCCACTCATGTAAACCTGCGGCGCAAAGCTCTGGCTGAGCTTCATCATTACACACCCAATCTTCGTCAAAACTGTAAAGTAGCTCACTGTCGATACCTGACACATTAAGGCTTACATCAAATAAATCGAAGCCGGTGTACGTATTGGCAAGGCCAACTGCAATGCTTTCTTGGTTATCTTCGCCTGGCTCATCAGCAACACTGTAACGGCTATTATCGAGTGTAAATGCATCGTAGCCATTATTAATATCAATATAGTGAACACTCAGTTCTGTGCGTAAGTTATTTGTTAGCTGGCTGTGTAATTTAAAGCGAGAAACGAGCTCATCTTGTTGCTGGGTATCTTTGTTTAAATAACGGTTTTCAACGTAACCATCAGACTCACGTTGATAAATGCTAGCGCGCACTGCGGTGTCATCGGTAATACCCGTGCCGGCAGCAATACCTGCCTCATAGCTATTGTAATTACCTGCGCCAAGCTGCACTTTTACACTTGGATCAAGTGTTGGTGTCGCTGATTCCATTTGAATCATACCGGCAAGTGCATCAGCGCCAAAGCGTGTGCCTTGTGGTCCACGGTAAATTTCAACTTGGTCAACATCAAATAATAATGAACTACCACCTAGGCCTGAGTAGTTAATACCGTCGATCACCAAACCTACAGATGGGTTAATTGGGTCAACAAACTGTGAGCGCAAACCAACACCACGAATTTGCACATAACGACCTCGTGATGCGCCAGACGTAAAGTTTACATTCGCGGCACTTGCTAGCATCTCATCTAAAAACTTAGCGCCTCGCTGATTAATCTCATGATCAGAAAATAAGCTGGCGCTGGCGCTAAGTGTTTGAATACTTTCTTTTTGGAAATCACCAGTGACTAAAATTTTTTCTAGCTCACCGTCTTCAGCATAAGCGATTGTTGATGCTGCAAATAATGGCAAAATAGCAGCAGATAATAATGATAAACGTCGTTTCATGCGGTTCTTAACTCCATTTTAGGGACTGCTATTCTAGCAAGCCTGCTGGCCAAATGGCTATTGCTACCCAAACAAAGTGAATCTTTAGGTTGTTTAGGTATTTATGATATAAACGCAGGCAATTATACGTAAATTGATTAGGAATACGACTATGACCTTTAAAGTTGATTTTAAAGTGCGAGATTATGAGTGCGATTTACAAGGCATTGTTAACAACAGTGTGTATTTTAATTATCTTGA
The DNA here is from genome assembly GCF_041414825.1 of Pseudoalteromonas sp. 68 DY56-GL68. NCBI lineage: Bacteria > Pseudomonadati > Pseudomonadota > Gammaproteobacteria > Alteromonadales > Pseudoalteromonadaceae > Pseudoalteromonas > Pseudoalteromonas sp. 68 DY56-GL68. The sequence continues at coordinate 10,352 of NZ_JAOCZL010000004.1, read as the reverse complement.
GCACGCACGTCATGAGTTTTTACATGCCAAAGATATCGATTTTGCAAAATTAGCCAAAGAAAAAGTGAATCTTGTGGTGCTTCGCAGTGAAATGGATTACAAAGCCTCTTTAGTACCAGGCGATGAATTTTATGTTGCTGTCGAACCTGAGCGAGTTAGCCGAATAAAATTTGCTTTTAGACAAACTATTTATCGTAAATGTGATGATAAAGTGATGCTGCAAGCATTTGTGATTGGCACGTCAGTTAATGAAAAAGGTCGTCCTTTTTTACCAGATGAAATCGATAAGTTATTCAAATAACCCTTGTTGTTCTATAAAGAGCTAGCTTAGAACATTTTTTTACAGATAAAACATGTTTTTTTAACGATCAAACGCGTTAAATATTGTTATCATTACTAAATTGAAAATAAAGTCGAAAAATATATGAAGCTAGTCGCCTTGCCAATTCTTTTTGTATTATTTTGTGTGGGATGCTCATCAACTGGGAGCGTGTCAAGCGAGCACTTAAAATACACACAATGGCAGCTATCAAAAATAAATGGTTTATCTATCCCTGTGTCACAAAGTGCATCAATGCGTTTTATTGAAGCCATGCAAATTAATGGCTTTGCGGGTTGTAATAAATTTTTTGGTGAAGGGCAGCTAGTCGAAGACACATTGAAAGTAAATAAGCTAGGTATGACTCGTAAGTCATGCGGTGAAAAAGTGGATGAGCTAGAACAGAAATTATTAATGACTTTAAAGGAAGGCGCAGCAATTTCATTGAATGATGAACAGTTGGTGTTACAAGGTGAGCATCACTTCACTTTTATCGTTAAAAACTAAAACGCTTAGCTTGCAGCTATTTTTTAACTCACGTACACTCATTGTGTTTTTATAAAACAACGAATTTAAACTTGTCGGAGTGCCTTTTATAAGGCTGAGATCGCGAAAGCGGGATCCGTGAACCTGATCAGGCTAACACCTGCGTAGGGAACAAGCTGCCTCGTTAGGCGCTTGTGCGCCAAATATAGGGGCATAAGCGGCATAGGCTGCAACAGTAAGTGTTTATCTTACTAACGATCCAATGGCGTTTGCCACTCTCTATTGCGCTTGCAATATCTGACAAGACAACCCTTAAAGCAATGAGGTAAGTCATGTCAAACACACCAATTAAACCGTCTCGCCGCGAAACACGTGCGGCTGCATCAGATTATATTTACAACCTAACCGGTCAACCTTTTCCTAACTCACATAAAGTCTATGTTGAAGGCACACAAGGTAACGTACGTGTGGGAATGCGCGAAATCACTTTAAGTGATACCTTTGTTGGTGGTACTGAAGAGAACCCCGTATTTGAGCCCAATGCACCAATTCGTGTTTATGATACATCAGGCCCTTACACTGATCCTGATTTTCAACTTGATGTACGTAAAGGTCTTGAAAAATATCGTGAAAAGTGGATTGAAAAGCGTGGTGACACTGAAATTCTAGATTCAGTTACGTCGCAATTTTCGCAGCAGCGTATGGCAGATGAAGGGTTAGATCATATCCGCTTTGAACATCTACCAAAGATCCGCCGTGCAAAAGCGGGTAAAAACGTGACCCAAATGCATTATGCGCGACAAGGCATTGTGACGCCTGAAATGGAATATGTGGCGATCCGCGAAAACATGGGGCGCGCTAAAATTCGTGAAGAGTTACTCGCTGCCCAGCACAAAGGCGAATCGTTTGGCGCCAGTATTCCTGATTTTATTACCCCTGAATTTGTGCGTGATGAAATTGCCCGTGGCCGCGCCGTGCTGCCTAACAACATCAATCATCCAGAAACTGAGCCGATGATTATTGGCCGAAACTTCTTAGTTAAAGTGAACGCGAATATTGGTAACTCGTCGGTGACTTCATCAATCGAAGAAGAAGTAGAAAAAATGGTGTGGTCGACTCGTTGGGGGGCTGACACGGTAATGGACTTATCAACGGGTCGTTATATTCACGAAACCCGTGAATGGGTAGTACGTAACTCGCCAGTGCCAATTGGTACCGTACCAATCTATCAAGCGCTTGAAAAAGTAAACGGTGTGGCTGAAGACCTAACGTGGGAGATTTTCCGTGATACCTTGATTGAACAAGCAGAACAGGGTGTTGATTACTTTACTATTCACGCTGGGGTATTGCTGCGTTATGTGCCGATGACCGCAAAGCGTGTTACCGGTATTGTTTCGCGTGGTGGCTCAATCATGGCGAAATGGTGTTTAGCGCACCATAAAGAAAACTTTTTATATACTCACTTTGAAGATATTTGTGAAATTTTAAAACAGTATGATGTGTGTTTCTCATTAGGGGATGGCTTGCGCCCTGGCTCTATTGCAGATGCCAATGACGAAGCCCAATTCAGTGAATTACGTACTTTAGGTGAGCTGACAAAACTTGCTTGGAAACATGATGTACAAGTGTTTATCGAAGGCCCAGGCCATGTGCCAATGCATATGATCAAAGAGAACATGGAGGAGCAACTAAAACACTGTGAAGAAGCACCATTTTACACCCTTGGCCCATTAACCACGGACATCGCCCCTGGGTATGACCATTTCACATCAGGCATTGGCGCTGCGCAAATTGCGTGGTACGGCTGTGCCATGCTTTGTTATGTAACCCCTAAAGAACATTTAGGCTTGCCAAACAAAGAAGACGTTAAAGAAGGTTTAATCACCTACAAAATTGCTGCCCATGCCGCCGATTTGGCAAAAGGCCACCCAGGTGCGCAAGAGCGTGATAACGCACTATCAAAAGCGCGCTTCGAGTTCCGTTGGCACGACCAATTTAACATCGGTTTAGACCCTGAACGCGCCCGCGAATATCACGACGAAACACTGCCGCAAGAATCAGGCAAGATAGCTCATTTTTGCTCTATGTGTGGTCCTAAATTCTGCTCAATGAAGATCACCCAAGAGGTACGTGATTACGCTAAAGATCTTGAACAAAGAGGTATTGATTTTAATACCTTGGGTGAAGGCATTGAAATCAAAATGGTTGATGTCGAAGCCGAGATGAAAGCGAAATCAGATGAGTTCAAAAAAACAGGATCTGAGATTTACCACAAAGCAATTTAGGCTAGTTGTAGGCGCGATTTTATATCGCGCTATTTGCTTAAATCTTATCGTTTAAGGCTGAGGTTAATATGTCTTACAACATTGCAGTGATTGGTTTTGGCTTAACGGGGCGCTTAGCGGCATTGGCGTTAAGTAAGCAGCATCAAGTTACGGTGTTTGAACAAGATGATGAACATGCTAGCAACAGTGCCGGCAGCGTTGCCGCAGCGATGTTGGCACCCCTTGCGGAATCAGTCCTGTGTGAACAGGATTTAGCCCTACAAGGGCTCAATAGCATCACTCGTTGGCAGCAAATTTTAAGTGAGCTCGATGACGCTGTGTATTTTCAACAAACAGGCAGCTTAGTGGTTGCTCATCAGCAAGATAAGGGCGATTTACAAAGTTTTGTGAGCCGCTTAAAACCGCTTGAAAGCTATCAGGCACAGGCATTGGTTGGCACTCAAATCGCAGACCTTGAGCCAGAACTTGCTGGGCGATTCCACCAAGGTGTGTATTTACCTTGTGAAGGGCAACTCGATAATCAGGCATTTTATAGCGCGAGTTTTAAAAAGCTTACCTCGCAAGGGGTGCAATTTAACTTTGGCTGTAAAGTTGAATTGAACGCTCATCAAGTGAATGACCAAAGCTTTGATTATGTATTTGATTGCCGCGGCTTAGGTGCTAAACAATCTGAACCTTTACTTCGCGGAGTCAGAGGGGAGGTGGCGCGTTTATATGCACCAGAGGTGAACCTAACCAGACCGATACGACTGATGCATCCGCGTTACCCAATTTATATTGCTCCTAAGCCAAACCATCAATTTGTGATTGGTGCGACTGAAATTGAATCGCAAGATCGAGGTAAAGTCACAGTGCGCTCAGCGCTGGAGCTATTGTCTGCTGCTTATACGGTGCATAGCGGCTTTGCTGAAGGGCGTATCGAGAGTTTGCAGTCGGGGCTTCGTCCGGCGTTTGCAGACAACCGCCCGAAAGTCACAAAACAAGGTCGAGTGATCAGTATTAATGGCTTGTACCGTCATGGCTATTTACTTGCGCCTAAAGTGGTTGATGATGCAGTGAGCTTAATTGCTTAAGGATAAAAATGAATATTTTAATTAATGGTCAGTCAGTGACAGTGAACGACAATGCATCGCTCACTCAGGCGTTGAGCCAGTTTGGCGCAAGACCTCCATTTGCCGTTGCCGTTAATGGTGACTTTGTACCGCGCAGTCAATGCGATGCTAAAACCCTCAACGAAGGCGACAGCATTGAGTTATTGTCGCCAATTCAAGGAGGCTAAGATGGATAGTTTTTCGGTTTATGGAGAGCAATTTACGAGTCGCTTACTGATTGGCTCAGCACTGTACCCTTCGCCAAGTGTTATGCAGGATTCGATAGTGGGCTCACAGGCTGAAATTGTTACGGTTTCATTGAGACGTCAGCAAAGTGTTGCTGCTGGAGATGATTTTTGGCAATTGATAAAAAACACCGGATTAAAGGTACTGCCAAATACGGCGGGTTGTCATAGCGTAAAAGAAGCCGTGACCTTGGCGCAAATGTGCCGCGAAGTGTTTGCCACTGACTGGATCAAGTTAGAACTAATTGGTGATGAATATAATTTACAGCCAGATCCTATCGCATTGCTCGAAGCCACTAAAATTTTATTAGCCGATGGCTTTAAAGTTTTGCCTTATTGCACAGATGATTTAGTGCTGTGTCAGCGCCTCGCTGATTTAGGCTGCGAAGTATTAATGCCTTGGGGCGCACCGATTGGTACGGGTAAAGGCTTGCTGAATCCTTACAACTTAAAAATGATCCGTGAGCGCTTGCCAAACCATACTTTAATTGTTGATGCGGGCTTAGGTTTACCATCTCATGCCTGCCAAGCGCTTGAATTAGGGTATGATGCCGTATTATTAAACTCGGCAATTGCAGGTGCAGGTTGCCCAGTGACGATGAGTAAAGCGTTTAAGAGTGCGGTTGAAGCGGGGCGATATAGCTATGTGGCTAAAGCGATGCCAGAGAAAGACGTAGCAAGCCCATCAACGCCGACGCTCGGAATGCCATTTTGGCATCAAGAATAAAATGTGAGGAATAACATGAATCAGGTTGTATGGACCATAGCTGGCTCAGATTCGGGCGGCGGTGCAGGAATTCAAGCCGACATCAAGGCAATGCAAAGTTTTAATGTACATAGCTGTACGGTTATTACTGCTTTAACGGCACAAAATAGTTTAGGTGTAGAAGCGCTTAACCCGATATCAACAGAAGTGATTGAGTCGCAACTATTAGCCTTAGCCAGTGATATGCCTGCCAGCGTGATTAAAATTGGCATGCTTGCCAATGTGCAGCAAATACAGCTTATTAGTGAGCATTTAAAGCATTACAAAGCAACTTGGGCAGAGCCGCCTTTGGTTGTTTATGATCCGGTTGCCATTGCCTCTAGTGGTGATTTATTAACAGAAGAAGATACCGTTAGTGCTATCAAAGAGTGCTTATTACCATTAGTTGATGTAGTAACACCGAATACCCACGAAACGCAGTTATTAACCGGGGTTTATTTGATTGGCCCAAGTGCAGTGAAAGAAGCTGCAGAAAAGTTAACAGGCTATGGTGCAAAAGCGGTGATCATCAAAGGAGGTCATTGGGATTACCCAATTGGCTATTGCATTGATTACTGCGTGCAAGGTGAGCAGGAATATTGGCTTGGTAACGAAAAAATTCAAACTCCGCATAGTCATGGTACTGGATGTAGTATGGCCTCTGTGATTGCTGCGTGTTTAGCCAAACAGTATCCACTCAAAGATGCCTTTATTTTAGCAAAAGCCTATATAAATCAAGGATTAAAAGCAGCCGTTCGATATGGTGAAGGGATTGGGCCCGTTGCGCACACTTGCTTTCCAACAAATCTAGCAGATTACCCACAAGTCATCGAGGCGGGAAGTTGGCTAGGTGATGAGCTCGACTTTGATTGCCTGGTTGACTTTACCATGGCAGCAGGTTTTGCCGAGTGCGACTCTAAACAGCTTGGGCTGTATGCCATTGTAGATACGGTTGATTGGTTAGAGAAGTGTTTAGCCGAAGGGGTTAAAACAGTTCAATTAAGAATGAAAAATGCAGACGATGCAGCACTTGATGAGTCGATTGCAAGTGCGGTTATGCTGGGGCAGAAGTACGATGCGCAGGTGTATATCAATGATTATTGGCAATTGGCGATCAAGCACGGCGCTTATGGTGTGCATTTAGGGCAAGAAGACTTACAAACTGCTAATTTAATTGCCATAAAAGAGGCTGGGTTACGCTTAGGTGTGTCGACCCATGGCTTTTATGAAATGCTACGTGCACATAATTACAGACCAAGTTATATGGCGTTTGGCGCTATTTATCCAACCACCACCAAAGATATGACGGGGCAAATTCAAGGTTTAGAAAAGCTCGAAAAATTTGTGCCGTTGATGGCTGACTATCCAACGGTTGCGATTGGTGGAATTGACTTATCTCGTGCTGAGCAGGTCGCGAACTCGGGGGTTGGCAGTGTTGCCGTAGTGCGTGCGATTACTGAAGCCGAAGACTACCAAGCAGCCATTGCCAAGTTAAAACAGCTGGTCGAAGGTCAGTCTTAGCATGAGCGCGTTAAGCGACAAAGAGCAAATTCGTTATAGCCGCCACTTGCTACTCAAAGAGGTGGGGCATGCGGGGCAGCAAAAGTTAAAGACTGCACATATTGTGGTTGTCGGAGCTGGTGGGCTTGGCTCACCGGCATTGTTTTATTTAGCGGCTGCAGGAATCGGGACGCTCACTTTGATTGACGACGATAAAGTTGAGCTTTCAAATCTACAGCGACAAATACTCTATAAAGTAAACCACATGGGGCAGGCAAAAACACAGGCGGCTGCCAAGGTGTTAGGCAGTTTAAATAATCAAATTACGGTTAAGCCTCTATGCCAAAAGCTTGATGAAAGTAACTGTGCTGAGCTTCTTGGTGGCGCTGACATCATCCTTGATTGCAGTGATAACTTTGCTACCCGCTATTTGGTTAATCGCTATTGTTTAGCTAAATCTATCCCACTTGTATCAGCTGCAGCTATTGCAACGCAGGGGCAGGTGATGAGTTTTGATTTTCGTGATGAACAGAGCCCTTGTTATGGTTGTGTATTCCCGCAAACGGAGGAGCAAACAGCGCTTAATTGTGACAATGCAGGGGTATTGAGCCCGTTACTGGGTGTTATTGGGAGCATGCAAAGTTTATTGGCTATCAATATATTGCTTGGCCATAAAACGGGTAGCGAGTTTATTCAATTTGATGGGCTAACACTATTGCAGCAGCGCTTTAATATTCAAAAAGATAGTGAGTGCTCAGAGTGTAATCGTGGGGTGTAGGCTTGGTTTATAATGAATTTTAAGCAAACCACTATTGCTCAAGTGGTTTGCTTAATTGAACTTATTAGTCGTTAATTTTCGCAAATGGTGTGCCCATGCGCGTCACTGTTTCTGGGTGTTGATCTGATAAGAACTCAGCTTGATTTGCACCCCAGGCTAAAATAACGGTCGAGCCTAACTTAAAGCGACCCATTTCTTCACCCTTCTTCAGAGTAATCGCGTTGTCACCTGTAGTTGGGTAATTCCAACTAAATACATCTTTACCTGCTGGTGGCGTGACTGTGCCTGCCCAAATAGTCTCGATGCTAGCAACAATTGTTGCACCAACAAGTACCATGGCTAGCGGGCCAATTTCGGTTTCGAAGATAGCTACAACACGCTCGTTACGAGCAAATAGGTTAGGTACATTTTGTGCTGTTAACGGGTTTACCGAAAATAAATCACCCGGTACGTAGATCATTTTGCTCAGCGTACCATCAACAGGCATGTGAATACGGTGGTAATCTTTTGGTGCTAAATAAATAGTCGCAAATTTACCGCCTAAAAACGGCGCTGTGTCTTCTTCTTTGCCACCAAGGAGTGCTTGTAAGCTGTAGTCATGGCCTTTTGCTTGGATGATTTGACCGTCTACTACATCGCCTAATTGGCTAATTGCACCATCAACTGGGTGAGCAATAATGTCGCTTTCTTCAGCAAGTGGACGAATACCTTCTTTTAATGGGCGAGTGAAAAACTCATTAAAAGTTTTGTAATGAGCTGGATCTGGGTATTTAGCCTCACTCATATCAATTTTGTATTGTTTGATAAACAATTTAATTAAGGCCGTTGTTAAGCCACCCGCTTTTGCTGCTGCTAACTTGCCAACCATGCGCGAAATGAAATGTTTTGGCATGGCATATTGCATAGCAATTTTGAATTTATCTAAACTCACTTGTTATTTCCTAAATAGTTATACGCGAGGAGCGCGTGCACCAGCACGGCCGTCGGCCATAGTTTCTAAAATTCGGTGGTAACTGTCAAAGCGAAGTTCTGAAATTTCACCATCATCAACAGCTTGGCGGATTATACAGCCAGGATCGTTTAAATGCTTACAATCGCGAAAACGACAGCCACCAATAAAATCACGGAACTCTTTAAAGCACCATGTAACGCGCTCAACCTCTAAATGCCATAAGCCAAACTCACGAATTCCCGGTGAGTCGATTAGGTTACCTCCACTTGGTAAATGGTGTAATCGCGATACGGTTGTTGTGTGTTGACCAAGGCCGCTGTTCTCAGATACTTCTTGGGTTAAGATGTCAGCATCAGGCAGTACAGTGTTCACTAAGGTTGATTTACCCACACCACTTTGACCAACAAAAATGCTGTTTTTATCGACCAGTTTTTGTTTAAGCTCATCAATGCCTTGACCCGTTTTATTACTGACTAATAGTACTTGATAACCTAGCTCACGATAGATATCGAGAATTTCATCAATAAAAGCAAGGCCTTCATCGTCAATTAAATCTATTTTGTTAAGCACTAAAATAGGCTCAATCCCCATGTCTTCACAGGCAACTAAATAGCGGTCGATAATGTTTGGCGTAAACTCAGGCAATACAGCAGAGACCATTAAAATTTGGTCAATATTGGCAGCGACGACTTTCACCCCGTCATAAAAATCAGGGCGAGTTAGTTGTGAGCGACGCTCATGAGTTGCTTCAATAACACCTGCTAAGTCGCCTTCGCTAACTTTTGCACGGCGAAAAATAACTTCATCACCACATACAAGGCTCGATACTGTTCTGCGTATATTACAGCGCAATACTTCGCCTGATTCGGTTTCGATATCGGCGTGTTGGCCAAATCGACTGATCACAACCGCATTTTCGGCAGGGCCTAAATTGTCACTTTGCCATTGCACAGTTGCCCCTTTCTGTTGCTTTTTGTCTGCATTAGAGAGGCGTTTTTGATGATTGGCCTTAATTCGACGCGATTGGCCTTTACTTAATTTCTTTTGTTTTGCCACTTTTGGCCTATAACTTGAGTAAATGTCGGGCTTTTTGAAAAAAAAGCTTTAGGTCGACTGATGATACTAATATGATATATCTAAATGCGTTGGATCTAAAGGAAAGCACCGCTAAGGTAACTATGTCTTTTCATAAATCAAATCTTATCTGGCTCGACCTGGAAATGACAGGCCTCGAACCAGCAACAGATAAAATACTCGAAATTGCCACTGTTGTCACCGACAGTGATTTAAACATCTTGGCTGAAGGCCCTGTTATTGCTATTCATCAAAGCGATGAACTGCTTGATGGCATGGACGAGTGGTGCACGACTCAGCACGGTCAATCTGGTTTAACAGCTCGTTGTAAAGCAAGCACATTCACTGAACAAGATGCTATTGATCAAACATTGGCATTTCTAAAGCAATGGGTACCTGCGGGTGCTTCACCTATGTGTGGTAATTCTATCGGCCAAGACCGCCGCTTTATGAATAAGTACATGCCTGAATTGGAAGATTACTTTCACTACCGTAACCTTGATGTGAGTACAGTTAAAGAACTTGCACGTCGTTGGAAACCTGACGTATTAGCGCAAGTGAACAAAAAAGGTTCACATCTAGCCCTCGACGATATCAAAGATTCGATCATGGAATTAAAGGTTTACCAAGAAAAATTCTTTAATTTGTAAAAAACATTTGCAAACACATCGGATTATTGTAGAATCCTGCCCCGCTTAAGACGTTATCCCTCGCGGGGTTGGTATGTCTCTAAGTAATTGAATGCGGCACTAGCTCAGTTGCCAGAACGTTTTACCGCAACCTTCAAGGTTGTGCAGCAACGGACAAATTACTGACTACTTAAAAGCGGCACTAGCTCAGTTGGTAGAGCGCAACCTTGCCAAGGTTGAGGTCACGA
>NZ_JAOCZL010000003.1:0-34287 GCF_041414825.1 Pseudoalteromonas sp. 68 DY56-GL68 | reverse complement strand
TTAGGCATTAAAAAAGGCCGCCTAGGCGACCTTTTTATAAGCTGTGAAGCTCTATCTGTTGATATTACTCAACGATAGTTGCTACAACACCAGCACCAACTGTACGGCCACCTTCACGGATAGCGAAGCGTAAACCTTCGTCCATCGCGATTGGAGCGATTAGTTCTACAGTCATCTTGATGTTGTCACCAGGCATTACCATTTCAACGCCGTCTGGTAACTGTACGTCACCTGTTACGTCAGTTGTACGGAAGTAGAACTGTGGACGGTAACCTTTGAAGAATGGCGTGTGACGACCACCTTCATCTTTAGAAAGTACGTATACTTCTGAAGTGAACTTCGTGTGTGGAGTGATTGAACCAGGCTTAGCTAGTACTTGACCACGTTCAACGTCTTCACGCTTAGTACCACGTAGAAGTGCACCGATGTTCTCACCCGCACGACCTTCGTCTAGAAGCTTACGGAACATCTCAACACCTGTACACGTTGTCTTCGTAGTTTCTTTGATACCTACGATTTCAACTTCGTCATTCACGTTGATGATACCAGCTTCAACACGGCCAGTTACAACTGTACCACGGCCTTGGATTGAGAATACGTCTTCGATAGGCATGATGAATGGCTTATCGATGTCACGCTCTGGCTCTGGGATGTAAGAATCTAGTGCTTCTGCAAGCTCAACGATTTTGTCTTCCCACTCTTTCTCACCTTCTAACGCTTTAAGCGCAGAACCTTGGATTAGAGGTAGGTCATCACCTGGGAAGTCGTACTCAGAAAGAAGTTCACGAACTTCCATCTCAACTAGCTCAAGTAGCTCTTCGTCGTCAACCATGTCACATTTGTTCATGAATACGATGATGTAAGGTACACCAACCTGACGAGAAAGTAGGATGTGCTCACGAGTTTGTGGCATAGGACCGTCAGTCGCAGCAACTACTAGGATTGCGCCGTCCATTTGAGCAGCACCAGTGATCATGTTTTTAACATAATCGGCGTGTCCTGGACAGTCTACGTGTGCGTAGTGACGAGTTGGTGTATCGTACTCAACGTGTGAAGTTGAGATTGTGATACCACGCTCACGCTCTTCTGGAGCGTTATCGATTGATGCGAAGTCTTTCGCTACACCACCGTATACTTTTGCAAGTACGTTAGTGATTGCTGCAGTTAGGGTAGTTTTACCGTGGTCAACGTGGCCGATTGTACCTACGTTTACGTGCGGTTTTACGCGTTCAAACTTTTCTTTTGCCATCTTAAAAAATTCCTATAAAGAAATTAACGCCTGACCCACTATTGGGCCAGACAAGCTAAATCATGTAACAGCGCGAGCTGCAATTATTGCATCTGCAACATTCTTCGCGGCTTCTGCATACTTTAAGAACTCCATAGAGTACGATGCACGGCCTTGTGTTGCAGATCGCAGATCAGTTGCATAACCAAACATTTCAGAAAGTGGGACTTGCGCATTAATTTGCTTAAGACCACCAAATGCTTCTTCCATGCCTTCGATCATGCCGCGGCGACGATTTAAGTCACCAACTACATCACCCATGTTTTCTTCAGGAGTGATAACTTCAACCTTCATTACTGGTTCAAGAAGAGCAGGATTTGCTTCAAGCGCACCTTTCTTCATCGCCATTGAACCTGCAATCTTAAATGCCATCTCATTCGAGTCTACATCATGGAATGAACCATCAAATAGAGTCGCCTTGACGCCAAGTAATGGGTAGCCTGCCAGCACACCTTGAGTCATTTGCTCTTGGATGCCTTTATCTACCGCAGGGATGTATTCCTTAGGAACCGCACCACCAACGATTTCGTTAACGAACTCGTAAGTTGGCGCTTCATCTTCCGAAATATCCATCGGTTCAAGTTTAAGCCAGACGTGACCATATTGACCACGACCACCTGATTGACGTACGAACTTTCCTTCAACTTCAACAGCTGAGCGGATAGCTTCACGGTATGCTACCTGCGGCTTACCAACGTTACATTCAACACTGAATTCACGCTTCATACGGTCGACAATGATATCAAGGTGAAGTTCACCCATACCAGAAATAATAGTCTGGCCTGATTCTTCGTCAGTCTGTACGCGGAAAGATGGATCTTCTGCAGCTAGTTTACCCAGCGCAATCCCCATCTTATCTTGGTCAGCTACTGTGCGAGGCTCGACCGCAACAGAGATAACTGGCTCTGGGAACTCCATACGCTCAAGCGTAATAATTGAGTTCGGATCACACAGTGTTTCACCTGTTGTTACGTCTTTAAGACCAATAGCCGCCGCGATGTCGCCTGCGTAGACTACTTTGATCTCTTCACGTGAGTTTGAATGCATCTGAACGATACGACCAAGTCGCTCACGCTTACTTTTAACTGGGTTATATACCGCGTCACCCTGTTTAACTGTACCAGAGTAAACACGGAAGAAGGTCAAGGTGCCAACGAACGGGTCTGTCGCAATCTTAAAAGCAAGTGCGGCAAACGGTGCGTTATCATCAGCAGGACGTTCTTCCTCAGTACCGTCTTCAACGATACCTTGGATTTGTTTCACTTGTGTTGGTGCAGGCATATATTCAATAACAGCATCAAGCACAGCTTGAACACCCTTATTTTTAAATGCACTACCACACGTCATGGGAACAATTTCGTTTGCTAATGTGCGCTGACGTAAAGCTGCTTTAATTTCAGCTTCAGTCAGGTCTTCACCTTCTAAGTATTTTTCCATTAGTTCTTCAGATGCTTCAGCTGCACTCTCAACTAAGTGAGAACGCCATTCTTCAGCTAATTCCTGAAGGTCTGCCGGAATAGCCTCATAAGTGAAAGTCATTCCCTGGTCTTCTTCATTCCAGTTAATGGCTTTCATCTTGATAAGGTCTATAACACCTTTAAAGTCGTCTTCAGCCCCAATTGGAAGCTGAATTGGAACAGGCGTTGCTCCAAGACGAGATTCCACCTGCTCTACAACCGTTAAGAAGTCAGCGCCTGTGCGATCCATTTTATTTACGAAGATCATTCTCGGAACTTCGTACTTGTTCGCTTGACGCCAGACTGTCTCAGTTTGCGGCTGTACACCAGATGAAGCACAAAGAACAACTACCGCACCATCTAGTACGCGTAAAGAACGCTCTACTTCGATAGTGAAATCTACGTGTCCTGGCGTATCAATAATATTGATACGATGGTCGTCAAATTGAGCGTCCATCCCTTTCCAGAAACACGTTGTTGCAGCAGAAGTGATTGTGATACCACGCTCTTGTTCCTGCTCCATCCAATCCATAGTTGCAGCGCCATCATGTACTTCACCGATCTTATGAGAAAGACCCGTGTAGAACAGAACTCGTTCTGTTGTAGTGGTTTTGCCTGCATCTACGTGAGCACAAATACCAATATTACGGTAACGCTCAAGTGGAGTTGTACGTGCCATATGATCCTCTTAAAGGTTAAGGGCAGATTACCAACGGTAATGAGCGAATGCTTTATTCGCTTCAGCCATACGGTGAACGTCTTCACGTTTCTTAACCGCAGTGCCTTTGTTGTCAGCAGCGTCAACGATTTCTTGAGCTAAACGTAAGCCCATAGATTTTTCGCCACGCTTACGTGCAGCGTCTACTAACCAACGCATACCTAATGCGTTGCGACGTACTGGACGTACTTCAACTGGTACTTGGTACGTTGAACCACCAACACGGCGAGATTTAACCTCTACCTGTGGGCGAACGTTTTCAAGTGCAGCTTCAAAGATTTCTAGGTGCGACTTGCCTGATTTCTCAGCAGCCACGTCTAACGCACCATAAACGATTTTTTCAGCAGTAGATTTCTTGCCGTCTAACATTACTACGTTAACGAATTTAGCAAGAAGTTCCGATCCGAACTTAGGATCTGGAAGAATTTTACGTTGACCTATTACGCGTCTTCTAGGCATTTTGTATCTCCGGTATCTTCAGGTTTGCTCTTTTAGAGTCAATACCCAAAACAATTAATTTAAAAATTTAGTGCTTGGCCTTACTAACGGAGAACCATTAGCCCTTAGGGCGTTTAGCACCGTATTTAGAACGAGCTTGACGACGGTCGCTAACGCCTGCACAGTCAAGTGCACCACGTACAGTGTGGAAACGCACACCTGGTAAGTCTTTAACACGACCACCACGGATTAGGATTACACTGTGCTCTTGTAGGTTGTGGCCTTCACCACCAATGTATGATGTTACTTCGAAACCGTTAGTTAAACGAACACGCGCTACTTTACGTAATGCAGAGTTTGGTTTCTTAGGTGTAGTTGTATATACACGAGTACATACACCACGCTTTTGCGGACACGCTTTAAGCGCAGCTGAGTTACTTTTAGTAACCTTGCTACGACGTGGCTTACGCACTAGCTGGTTAATAGTTGCCATTTAAATAGCTCCTGAAATTAAAATTACTACTGAAAAAATAAAAAATCCGCCCTGTTTACATGCTCGTTACAAAACGTGCAGGCAAATGGGTGGCGGAATTTTAATGAGCAAAGTTTAACCTGTCAACCTTAACTCATCGTAAGGCAGCAGATAACTGCCTTACGATTACTTAATCTATTGATTAAGCTGAGATTATTGGTTTCCAGAGATATCAGCATTAAGTGCGTCAGTAAGTGCTTGAGTTGCCTCTTCAGCGCTTACTGTTTGCTCTTCGATGATTTCACCTTGCTTGCGACGATTCAAACGGTCTTGGTGATACGCAAAGCCAGTACCGGCTGGGATCAGACGACCCACAATTACGTTCTCTTTCAGACCACGAAGTTCATCGCTCTTACCATTTACAGCGGCTTCTGTTAGGACACGTGTCGTTTCCTGGAACGATGCTGCAGAAATGAAAGATTCTGTTGCAAGTGACGCTTTAGTGATACCCATTAATTGGATTTCAAACTTCGCTGGGATCTTGCCTTGTTTTTCAAGTTCACGGTTAGAAATATTAACGCGTGCTACTTCAACTTGTTCACCGGCTAAGAACTCAGTGTCACCGCCGTCAAGGATGATACATTTACGTAGCATCTGACGAATAATTGTCTCAATGTGCTTGTCATTGATCTTAACGCCTTGCAAGCGGTAAACCTCTTGCACTTCGTTAACGATATAGTTAGCTACATGAGTTACACCACGTAGGCGTAAGATGTCATGTGGTGACTCAGGACCATCGGCGATAACCTCACCTTTAGACACTTGCTCACCTTCGAACACGTTAAGTTGACGCCATTTAGGGATCATCTCTTCGTATGCGTCACCCTCAGCAGGAGTGATTACAAGACGCTTCTTACCTTTTGTTTCTTTACCGAAGCTGATTGTACCTGTGATTTCTGCAAGGATTGCAGGATCTTTCGGCTTACGTGCTTCGAATAAGTCAGCTACGCGAGGTAGACCACCCGTGATATCACGAGTTTTCGAACCTTCTTGCGGAATACGTGCAAGTACGTCACCTGGGTTTGCAGTTGCGCCGTCTGTTACTTCAATCGTTGTGAATGAAGGTAGACGTGTTTCTTGCAGACCACGCTCATCACTTTCGATGATTAGTTTAGGTTCTTTCGCATTCGCTTTACCTAAGTCTTTAACAACCACACGTGTTAAACCAGTTAACTCGTCTGTTTGTGCTTCGGTATTTGAGTCATCAATGTCGCTGAACGAGATTTTTGACTTGTGCTCAAGAACGATTGGGTGACTATGCGGATCCCAAGTTGCAACGATATCGTTACCTTGAACTTCTGCATTATCTTGTACAGTTAACACCGCACCGTAAGGTACTTTATAACGCTCTTTCTCACGACCAAAGCTATCAATGATAGTGATCTCTGTTGAACGAGACGTGATAACAATCTTACCGTCTGTGTTTAATACGTACTTCGCATTGTGTAACTTCAATGTACCGTTAGTTTTAACTTGTACACTGTTTTCAGCAGACGCTCGAGACGCCGCACCACCGATGTGGAAGGTACGCATCGTAAGCTGTGTACCTGGCTCACCGATTGATTGTGCCGCGATAACACCTACTGACTCACCTGGGTTGATGATGTGGCCACGCGCAAGGTCACGACCGTAACACTTAGCACATACACCAAAGTCATTATCACAAGTGATTACTGAACGAACGCGTACTTCGTCTACTGAGTGCTCTTCTAAAAGGTCACACAGTTTTTCGTCAAGCATGATGTTACGCTCAACAAGTACTTCGTTTGTACCAGGGATTAATACATCTTCAGCAACAACACGACCAAGAACACGTTCGCGAAGTGCTTCTACAACGTCACCACCTTCGATAAGCGGTTTCATTGTTAAGCCATCTTCTGTGCCACAATCGTCTTCATTGATTACTAAGTCTTGTGCAACGTCTACTAGACGACGCGTTAAGTAACCCGAGTTTGCTGTTTTAAGTGCTGTATCGGCAAGACCTTTACGCGCACCGTGCGTCGAGATGAAGTACTGTAGTACGTTTAGACCTTCACGGAAGTTCGCCGTGATTGGTGTCTCGATGATTGAACCATCTGGACGTGCCATTAGACCACGCATACCCGCTAACTGACGGATCTGAGCGGCGCTACCACGTGCACCTGAGTCTGCCATCATAAACACTGAGTTGAATGAAGATTGCTCTTCTTCTTCGCCTTTCGCGTTAATTACAGTGTCTTTTGATAAGTTCGCCATCATCTCACGTGATAAGTTTTCATTTACACGTGACCAGATATCGATAACTTTGTTGTACTTTTCACCAGCCGTTACAAGACCTGATTGGAATTGTTGGTTGATTTCAGTTACTTCAGCTTCCGCTGATTCAATGATTTCTGCTTTAACCGGTGGGATAACTAAGTCATCGATACCGATTGAAACACCTGACTTCATCGCGTAGTGGAAACCTGTGTACATTACTTGGTCAGCAAAGATTACTGTATCTTTAAGACCTAGACGACGGTAACACTCGTTTAATAAGCCAGAAATTTGTTTCTTACCTAGGGCTTGGTTGATTAGCTCAAACGGCATGCCTTTAGGTAGGATTAGTGAAAGAATTGCACGACCTACTGTTGTTTCAACAATAGATACTTGCTCAACTGCATCACCCTCTTCTGTACTAATTGTCTCGCTGATACGTACTTTTACGCGTGCATGTAACTCAGCGTTACCGCTGCGGTATGCTTTTTCAGCTTCTTTAGGATCTTTAAATACAGTGCCTTCGCCTTTCGCATTAATGCGATCACGAGTCATGTAGTAAAGACCTAATACAACGTCCTGTGAAGGAACGATGATTGGCTCACCATTCGCTGGAGATAGGATGTTGTTTGTAGACATCATTAGCGCACGTGCTTCTAACTGTGCCTCAAGCGTTAACGGTACGTGTACCGCCATTTGGTCACCATCGAAGTCAGCGTTGTACGCCGCACAAACTAATGGGTGTAAATGGATCGCTTTACCTTCGATAAGCACAGGTTCGAACGCTTGGATACCCAAACGGTGAAGAGTTGGTGCACGGTTAAGTAATACTGGGTGTTCACGAATTACTTCGTCTAATACATCCCATACTTCTGCCACTTCACGCTCAACCATCTTCTTCGCAGCTTTGATAGTCGTAGCCATGCCGCGACGCTCTAGTTTGCCGTAGATAAATGGTTTGAATAGCTCAAGTGCCATCTTCTTAGGAAGACCACACTGGTGTAGTTTAAGCGTAGGACCTACTGTGATTACAGAACGGCCTGAGTAATCTACACGTTTACCAAGTAAGTTCTGACGGAAACGACCTTGCTTACCTTTGATCATATCAGCAAGCGATTTAAGAGGACGTTTGTTAGAACCTGTGATCGCACGACCGCGACGACCGTTATCAAGTAGCGCATCTACCGCTTCTTGTAACATACGTTTTTCGTTGCGTACGATAATGTCTGGTGCTGCTAAATCTAATAGACGCTTAAGACGGTTATTACGGTTAATAACACGACGGTATAGGTCATTCAGATCAGAAGTCGCAAAACGACCACCGTCTAGTGGTACTAATGGACGTAGATCAGGTGGCAGTACTGGAAGTACAGTCATGATCATCCACTCAGGGTTGTTACCTGATTGGTGGAAAGATTCCATTAATTTAAGACGTTTAGTGATCTTCTTACGCTTCGTTTCAGAGTTAATTGTTGGTAACTCTTCACGCATTTCAGCAATTAATTGGCCAAGATCAAGTTCACGAAGCAAGTCTAAAACTGCTTCCGCACCCATCTTCGCTTCAAACTCATCACCGTGCTCTTCTAGTGCATCTAGGTACTCTTCTTCACCTAAAAGTTGACCACGCTCAAGCGTTGTCATACCAGGCTCAGTTACAACGAATGATTCGAAGTAAAGTACGCGTTCGATGTCACGAAGTGTCATGTCTAGCATTAAGCCGATACGTGACGGTAATGATTTTAAGAACCAAATGTGCGCAACTGGGCTGGCAAGTTCAATGTGACCCATACGGTCACGACGCACTTTAGTAAGCGTTACTTCAACGCCACACTTTTCACAAATAACACCACGGTGCTTAAGGCGCTTATATTTACCACATAAACACTCATAATCTTTCACTGGGCCGAAAATACGGGCACAGAATAAGCCGTCGCGCTCAGGCTTGAAAGTACGGTAGTTGATTGTCTCAGGTTTCTTTACTTCACCGTATGACCATGAACGAACCATATCTGGCGAAGCAAGACCAATGCGAATTGCATCGAATTCTTCGGTCTTATTTTGTTGCTTCAGAAACTTAAGTAAGTCTTTCACCTTAGCTCTCCTGTCGGAGGTTAATCTTGAGGGCGAACCAATCGCCCCTACATTCTATTCGGCCTAACAGGTGCGGCTTACGCCGCACCTAAATGGCTTAATTTTCTTCCAACTCGATGTTGATACCCAGTGAGCGGATTTCTTTCAACAATACGTTGAACGATTCTGGCATACCTGGTTCCATCTTATGGTTACCATCTACGATGTTCTTATACATCTTAGTACGACCGTTCACGTCATCCGATTTCACTGTTAGCATTTCTTGTAGAGTATATGCAGCACCGTAAGCTTCTAGTGCCCACACCTCCATCTCACCGAAACGCTGGCCACCGAACTGCGCTTTACCACCCAGCGGCTGCTGAGTAACAAGGCTGTAAGAACCAGTTGAACGTGCGTGCATCTTGTCATCAACCAAGTGGTTAAGTTTCAGCATGTACATGTAACCAACAGTTACTTGACGTTCAAACTGATCGCCAGTACGGCCATCATAAAGTGTAACTTGACCGCTTCTTGGATAACCACCAAGCTCTAGTAAGTCTTTGATCTCGCCTTCACGAGCACCATCAAAGGCTGGAGTTGCGATCGGTAAACCACCTTTCAAGTTTTCAGCTAAGCGACGAACTTCGTCATCTGAGAAAGTGTCAATATCGACTTTCTGACGACAATCACCTAATTCGTAAACTTTCTTAACGAAGCTACGGATTTCGTGCAGTTCACGCTGCTCTTTCATCATTTCTTCTAAGCGCTCACCCACACCACGTGCAGCAAGACCCATGTGTGTTTCTAGGATCTGACCGATGTTCATACGTGATGGTACACCTAGCGGGTTCAGAACGATGTCTACCGTACGACCTTTGTCATCGTATGGCATATCTTCTACTGGTACGATAGTCGAGATAACACCTTTGTTACCGTGACGACCCGCCATCTTATCACCCGGTTGGATACGACGTTTAACAGCTAGGTATACTTTAACAATCTTAAGTACGCCTGGTGCTAAGTCATCACCTTGAGTGATCTTACGACGTTTGTTTTCAAACTTCTTATCGTATTCAGCTTTAAGCTCATCGTACTGTGCAGCTAGTTGCTCAAGTTCAGCTTGCTTGTCTTCTTCAGCAAGGCTTTGAGTAAGCAGCTTTTCAGCATTTAGTGATGCAATTGAATCTGCGTTCAGACCTGCGTCAACAAGTAGCTTACGAGCACGGTCTAATACACCTGCTTCTAAGATACGGAACTCTTCGTTGAAGTCTTTCTTCGCTTCGCGAAGCTGCATGTCTTCAACTTCTAACGCACGCTTATCTTTTTCAACACCGTCACGGGTGAAAACTTGTACGTCGATTACAGTACCCGTTACAGAGTTTGGTACGCGTAAAGAGCTGTCTTTAACGTCTGACGCTTTCTCACCGAAGATAGCACGTAGTAGCTTTTCTTCTGGCGTTAATTGCGTTTCGCCTTTCGGAGTCACTTTACCTACTAGAATATCGCCGCCTTTCACTTCAGCACCGATATAAACAACGCCTGATTCATCAAGCTTGCCTAGTGCAGACTCACCTACGTTAGGGATATCTGCTGTGATCTCTTCAGGACCTAATTTAGTATCACGTGCGATACATTGTAGTTCTTGAATGTGGATAGTCGTTAGACGATCTTCTTGAACTACACGCTCAGATAGTAGGATTGAATCCTCGAAGTTATAACCGTTCCATGGCATGAATGCCACGCGAAGGTTCTGACCAAGTGCTAAGTCACCTAAGTCAGTCGAAGGACCATCTGCTAATACGTCACCACGTGTTACCGGCTCACCAACCATACACGTTGGTTTTTGGTTAATACATGTATTTTGGTTTGAGCGAGTGTATTTAGTAAGGTTGTAAATATCGATGCCCGCTTCACCTGGAATACGCTCATCTTCATGTACATTTACAACGATGCGGCTTGCATCCGCATACATTACTTCACCACCACGCTTAGCAACGATCGTTACACCAGAATCTTTCGCTAGTGTAAGCTCAATACCTGTACCTACTAACGGTTTGTCCGCGATCAGTGTTGGTACGGCTTGACGTTGCATGTTTGAACCCATCAATGCACGGTTAGCATCATCGTGTTCTAAGAACGGGATAAGTGCTGCCGCTACAGAGATCACCTGTTGTGGTGATACGTCCATATATTGTTGGTCCATTTTGCCCATAAAGGTTGATTCACCTTTGTGACGACATGGAATTAGTTCATCAACAAACTCATTGTTGTCGTTCAAGTTTGAGTTCGCCTGAGCGATAACAAACTGACCTTCTTCAATGGCTGATAAGTAATCTACTTCATCAGTAACTACACCGTTTACCACTTTACGGTAAGGTGTTTCTAAGAAACCATAGTCATTAGTACGTGCGTACGTAGACAATGAGTTAATTAGACCGATGTTTGGACCCTCAGGCGTTTCGATTGGACATACACGACCATAGTGAGTTACGTGAACGTCTCGCACTTCGAAGCCCGCGCGTTCACGTGTTAAACCACCCGGACCTAATGCAGAAATACGACGCTTGTGCGTTACTTCTGAAAGCGGGTTATTTTGGTCCATGAACTGTGATAACTGAGATGAACCAAAGAACTCTTTAACCGCTGCCGAAATAGGCTTAGCGTTAATAAGATCTTGTGGCATTACCGCATCAAGGTCACCTAAGCTTAAACGCTCACGTACAGCACGTTCAACACGTACTAGACCAACACGGAATTGGTTCTCAGCCATTTCGCCAACACTACGGATACGACGGTTGCCTAAGTGGTCGATATCATCAACATCGCCAACACCGTTACGAATAGCGATAAGCACTTTCATAACAGCTACGATGTCTTCTTTCGATAATGTGCCAGGGCCTGTATCTGAGTCATAGCCTACACGGCTATTGAACTTCATACGACCAACTGTTGATAAATCGTAACGCTCGTCAGAGAAGAACAAGTTATCAAATAAGGCTTCAGCCGCGTCTTTCGTCGGTGGCTCGCCTGGGCGCATCATGCGATAAATTTCTACTAATGCTTCTAAACGGTTGCTTGTTGTGTCGATACGTAATGTATCTGACATGTAGGCGCCGCTGTCCACTTCGTTGATATATAGTGTATCAATCTTAGTGTGACCTGCTTTAACCAATTCAGCCATTAGCTCAAGTGATAGCTCGTCATTCGCGTTTGCGATGATCTCACCTGTTGATTCATCAACATAGTTTTTAGCTACAACACGACCAATGATGTACTCATGCGGTACTTCTAATTGGTTAATACCTTTTTTCTCGATGTTCTTGATGTGACGCGCAGTAATACGACGACCCGCTTCAACAAGGACTTCACCGTCTTCGCCTTTGATATCAAAAGCGGCAGTTTCACCACGTAAACGTGAAGGCACAAGTTCCATAAGAACTTTACCATCAGTTACTTCAAACGCAGTGGTATCGAAGAAGATATCTAGAATTTCTTCTGTAGAAAACTCTAGTGCACGTAAGATAATTGACGCTGGTAATTTACGACGACGGTCAATACGTACATATAGGTTATCTTTTGCATCAAACTCGAAGTCTAACCATGAACCACGGTAAGGAATTACACGCGCGTTATAGAGTACTTTACCTGACGAGTGAGTTTTACCACGGTCGTTATCAAAGAATACACCAGGGCTACGGTGTAGCTGAGAAACGATAACACGCTCTGTACCATTGATTACAAAGGTACCGGTATCAGTCATGAGCGGAATTTCGCCCATGTAAACTTCTTGCTCTTTTATGTCTTTAACTGTGCCTGGTGCTTCTTTGTCCATCACCACAAGACGCAATTTTACGCGAAGTGGAGCAGAATAAGTCACACCGCGAATTTGACATTCTTTTACATCGAATACTGGCTCACCAATACGATAACTTACGTATTGTAGCTCAGAATTTCCCGAGTAGCTTTTGATCGGAAACACAGAACGGAAAGCAGCTTCCAAACCGTGATCGCCATCAGCGTCAGGGACTAAGAATTTTTTAAACGATTCTAACTGCGTCGACAGTAAGAAAGGTATATCCAAAACTTGTGGACGTTTACCAAAATCCTTACGGATACGTTTCTTTTCAGAATAAGAGTAAGCCATGGGGTTCCTCAGCTTGCTGATCTTTGACCCGACCTGTTCTTGTAAGAACAGACTTAACTGGCATCTATGCCAAGATGTACAACATTAAATTGTTGTTCTATTTTGCTCGGTTACTTTCACCGTTAATTTACATAACAAATTGAAAATAAAGAGAAAATTAGATTTTGTTTGCGCTACAGGATTGCATCGCTCCATAGCGCAAAAAGGCCGGTGATTAAATAATCACCAGCCCTTGCCTGATTACTCAGGCAGCGAACCTAGCGTAAGCTAGATTACTTAACCTCAACTTCAGCACCAGCTTCAGTAAGGTCTTTTGCAAGCGCTTCAGCTTCTTCTTTAGATACACCTTCTTTAAGAGGTGCAGGAGCTGATTCAACAAGAGCTTTCGCTTCTTTAAGGCCAAGACCAGTTGCACCACGTACAGCTTTGATTGCAGCAACCTTGTTAGCGCCAGCGCCAGTAAGGATTACGTCAAACTCAGTCTTTTCTTCAGCTGCATCACCAGCAGCAGGACCTGCAACAACAGCAGCAGCTGCAGTTACGCCGAATTTCTCTTCCATTGCTTCAACTAGAGCAACAACGTCCATTACTGACATTTCAGCAATAGCATCAAGGATTTGGTCTTTAGTTACAGACATTACAAATTTCCTAATTATTACGGACTAATTCTAGCCCAAAAAAAATATTACACCGAAAGTGAACAAAAAAACAGCTTAAAATTAAGCAGCTTGCTCAGCTTTCTGTACACGTACTGCTTCAATTGTTTTACACAATTTGCCAGCAGACGCTTCTTTCATAGCGCTCATTAAGCGTGCAACAGCTTCGTCGTAAGTAGGTAGAGTTGCTAGCATAGCTGCGTCTACTACATTACCTTCAAATGCAGCCGTCTTAACTTCGAATTTCTCATTCTTTTTCGCGAAATCTGAGAAGATACGCGCAGCAGCACCTGGGTGCTCTGATGAGAAAGCGATTAAGCTTGGACCAACAAGTGAGTCAGAAAGGCACTCAAAGTCTGTACCTTCAACAGCACGTTTAGCTAAAGTGTTACGAACAACTTTCATCCATACACCAGCTTCACGAGCTTCTTTACGAAGGGCAGTGATAGCACCAACTGTTACACCACGAGAATCTGCAACAACTGCAGAAAGAGCACCAGTGGCTGCTTCGTTGACTTCAGCAACAATTGCTTTTTTGCCTTGAAGATTTAAAGCCATGGGTGTTACTCCTGGTTTAATGGGTCGCCTACATAGGCTTCCCTGTTCTACTCTTCCCCATCAATGATGGAGATGCTTTTTACGGCGAGAGCCAGAAGATTAGGAAAAATCTATCTGGGGATTCACACCGTCTACGTAGGTAAAATTTATTAAGGCCGAAGCCGCCTACGGTCTTGGACGGAAGCCCAATTTATCGTTTTTACCCGAAGGCAGTACGAAATTATGGACTTCAACCCGAATTCTTTACTTGTTTCGAAATTAACTTTCTCAACAAAATGGCGCAAAATTATAGTTTAAATTTCGCGCCATGTAAACTCTTAATTAAGCAACAACTGTGCTTAAAGAGTTTTGGTCAACAGCAACACCTGCGCCCATTGTTGTAGAGATAGTTACTTTTTTCACGTAAGTACCTTTTGCTTGAGAAGGTTTAGCCTTCTTAAGCGCAACAATAAGAGCTTCAAGGTTTTGTTGAAGTTGCTCAGCAGTGAAATCAACCTTACCGATAGTAGTATGGATGATACCGTTCTTGTCGTTACGGTAACGAACTTGACCTGCTTTCGCGTTTTTAACTGCTTCTGCAACGTTAGGTGTTACAGTACCAGTTTTAGGGTTTGGCATTAGACCACGAGGGCCTAAGATTTGACCTAGTTGACCAACAACACGCATAGCGTCTGGAGATGCAACAACAACGTCAAAGTTCATCTCGCCTTTCTTAACTTGTTCAGCAAGATCTTCCATGCCCACTAATTCAGCACCAGCTTCTTTCGCAGCATCTGCGTTAGCGCCTTGTGTGAATACAGCAACACGAACTTCACGACCAGTACCGTTAGGTAGTACAGTTGCACCACGAACGTTTTGGTCAGATTTACGAGCATCGATACCAAGGTTAACAGCAACGTCAACACTTTCTACGAATTTAGCTGTCGCTAACTCTTTTAAAAGAGCAACGGCTTCGTTGATTTCGTAATCTTTAGTCGCATCCACTTTTTCGCGGATTGTACGCATACGTTTAGTTAATTTTGCCATTATCTTAGTCCTCTACGTTCAAGCCCATCGCACGCGCAGAACCTGCGATAGTGCGAACTGCAGCGTCCATATCAGCCGCTGTAAGGTCAGGTCGTTTTGTCTCAACGATTTCTTCAAGTTGAGCACGAGTAACTGTACCCACTTTTTCAGTGTTAGGACGGCCAGAACCTGATTTGATACCTGCAGCTTTCTTAAGTAAGTAAGCAGCCGGTGGAGTTTTCATGTCGAACGTGAAAGAACGGTCACCGTAAACAGAGATCACTACAGGAACTGGAGCGCCTTTTTCGATAGACTCTGTACGTGCGTTGAACGCTTTACAGAATTCCATGATGTTTACACCGTGTTGACCTAGTGCTGGACCTACTGGAGGACTAGGGTTAGCCATACCAGCGGCAACTTGTAGCTTGATAATAGCTTCAACTTTTTTAGCCATAATAAATACCTCATTTGGTGGGTCATAGCCTTGTGCGCGCGAGGACGCGTACTCTAACGGCTTCCCAGTTTAAAAATTGGTTCTCACTTTTCGTGATAAAACAAGTGATAACTTGCCCTAACACAAAAAGGCCGCTGATTATAAGTTAATCAACGGCCTTTTTCAAGCTTATTGCCAATAATATTAAACGATTTTGACAGCTTTAATTTTTTTACTTATTTGTCTTGTTCAACTTGACCAAATTCAAGCTCAACTGGTGTCGAACGACCAAAGATAAGTACAGATACTTTCACGCGGCTCTTTTCGTAATCCACTTCTTCAACGACACCGCTGAAGTCAGCAAATGGACCATCAATAACACGAACAACTTCGCCTGGTTCAAATAATGTTGCAGGCTTAGGTGCTTCAGCATTTTCTTGCAGACGATTTAAGATGCGATCAGCTTCTTTTTTGCTGATTGGTGCAGGACGATCTGATGTACCACCAATAAAGCCCATTACACGCGCAGTGCTGTTCACTAAGTGCCAGCTTGCATCGTTCATGTCCATTTCTACTAATACGTAACCTGGGAAGAATTTACGCTCAGATTTACGCTTTTGACCAGCACGCATCTCAACAACTTCTTCAGTTGGTACTAAAACTTCACCAAAACTATCTTCCAAACCTTCGATCTTGATGTGCTCAAGAATAGTTTGTGCAACACGCTTCTCATAACCAGAGAAAGCTTGTACTACGTACCAACGTAGTTTCTTTTCGTTCTTCTCATCCGACATGGGATCAGATCTCCAATCCAGTTAAAAAGCCTACAGCGCGGAATAAAATGCCATCTAATCCCCACAGGATAAGTGCCATAATCACAGTTGCAACCATTACAATTAATGTTGTATGGGTTGTTTCTTGGCGCGTTGGCCAGACAACTTTACGCACTTCAATACGTGCCTCTTTTGCAAACGCAATAAAAGTACGGCCTTTTTCAGTAAGTGAGGCAATACCTAAACCTGCTGCAACAGCAACCACTACGCCAATTGCACGTAATAATACAGATTGGTCTGCGTACATGTGGTTACCAACAACTGCGCCTGCTAGTAGCGCTATCGCTACAATCCACTTCACTGAATCCATCGCACTTGATGGTGTTTCTACATTCGTGCTCATAATATTATTACCTTAACTACAGACACAACAACCCTGCTCTTTGGCAGGGTTAATCCATTAAAATCTAAACTTAAAAACTGACTGTTTAAACCGATTTTTAATTTTAGACTTCACACAGAGTGTAAAAGTGGCAGGGGCGGAGAGATTCGAACTCCCAACCGTCGGTTTTGGAGACCGCTGTTCTACCAATTGGAACTACGCCCCTGCAAAGTGGATGCCTATTATACTTACGCAATTCATTAACACAAGTGTAAAAGATACCCAGAAGTTAAATTCTCGTCAGTCTATTTAAAAATCAATATTAACATTGATTAAAAAGCAGTTTATTATAAACCCAATAAAGGAACTGAAAACGACATGGATACATGTGTTGCTGTTAAAATTTGCCTGCTACGTTGTATTATTTAGTATCACTTTGCTAGCTAGTCAGCTTGCTAATGCTCGCCCATTACACCTGACAACCTTTAATAGTCAGCAAGGTTTAAGTCAAAACTCCATCAATTGCAGTATTACTGATCAACAAGGCTTTTTATGGCTTGCCACACAAGGCGGGTTAAATCGTTTTGATGGTTATGAATTTAAACGATTTAAAGCCAGCAATCATAGCAAAAGCATTTCGGGAAATTGGATCACTTCCTGCCAAAAAGATCAGCATCAACAACTCTGGTTTGCAACTGCAAGTAAAGGACTCAATCGCCTTAACACTCACACTGGCGAGTTCGAAGTATACTCCTCAGGCAATAATTCAGGGCTAAGTGACGATAAAATTTGGTCGATGGCATTAACGAAAAGCGGTAACCTTTGGCTCGGGCATGAGCAAGGTAAATTAAGCTATTTTGATCTAACCACGAAAGAGTTCAAACATTTTCAATTTAAGGCGCATGATCAGCAAAACACGCTCATTCGCGACATCATCATCACTGATAAACGGCTTTGGCTCGCTACCAGCCAAGGGTTGCTTTCATTTAATCCAAATACACAGCAATTTACTCAACACGCGAGTATCAGCTCGCCGTTATGGCATCTCAATCTACTTAGTCATGAAAAATTGCTTGTTGGCGGCAAGCAAGGACTCTATATACTTAATTTAACAACGTTGGTGAGTGAACCTATTATGCACTTTGAAGGTACTTGGATCACTGACAGCCTTATTGATACTCAAAACAACCTTTGGCTAACAAGCTATGGGCAAGGTTTATACTTTTTACCTGCTGAGTCAGACTTACAAGAAGAATACATTCAATACCGCCATGACAAACAAGAGCACAATAGTTTAAGCAGTGATTACCTCCTTTCACTCTATCAAGACCCACAAGGTGTTATTTGGCTAGGGACTGATGGCTATGGCGTACACAGATACGACCCCAAACAACAGCAGTTTT
Source organism: Pseudoalteromonas sp. 68 DY56-GL68 (assembly GCF_041414825.1). Lineage (NCBI taxonomy): Bacteria > Pseudomonadati > Pseudomonadota > Gammaproteobacteria > Alteromonadales > Pseudoalteromonadaceae > Pseudoalteromonas > Pseudoalteromonas sp. 68 DY56-GL68. The sequence continues at coordinate 16,195 of NZ_JAOCZL010000003.1, read as the reverse complement.
CTCATCAATCAACAACCTCTCAGCCACATTCTTTGAGCCATAATTTTGTTCGCTCAATCATAAAAAGAGCAAATGGAGAGGTATGGATTGGCACTCGTGATGGGCTGAATCGTAAAACAACCCAAGGCTATCATCACTATAAAAACGCTTTACCAAACAGTAATATATTTGCCCTCCATGAAGACGCTAATCACCAGTTATGGATTGGCACCTACGGTGGCGGCTTGGTCAAATATCAGGATAGCAGTGATAGTTTTGAAGTTTTCACCACGCAAAGCCACCAGCTTAGTAGTGATCGTGTTTATGCGATAACCAGTGACAAAACGGGTGCACTTTGGCTTGGCAGTAACCAAGGACTTACTCGGTTTGAGCCTAAATCAGCAAAGGTCACTCACTTCAAGCATAACGACACAAACAACAGTCTTGCAAACAACACTGTATTTACGCTTGCCTATGATAGTGATGACCATGCTCTTTGGATTGGCACCCGAGCAGGGCTCAATAAGCTAGATATTGCAAGTGAGCAATTCAGTTTATTAGATCAACAAAGCTCAGTCGAGACTGGACTTAGTCATAACATGGTGACTTCTTTACTGCTAAAAAAGAACATCATTTGGGTTGGTACAATGCAGGGACTGAACCAAGTCAATAAACATAATTTTAACGTTAAACAAATTACCGAGCAGCACGGCTTAGCGAATGATAATATTTTTGATATTTTAACTGATCAGCAAGACATGCTTTGGCTAGCAACCAATGGCGGACTAACACGCTATAATCCGCTCACAGGTCAGACACAGCAATTTTTGCCCGAAGACGGTATTCAGCACCAATCATTTATACTGGGCGCGAGCTTTCAAGCAGACGATGGCGAATTATTTTTTGGCGGTATTAATGGTTATAACCATTTTTATCCAGAGCAGTTAAACTTATCGCACGCTCCCCCTACCCCCGTGTTAACTGAGCTATTACTGAACAATCACGTAATTGAAAGTAACCACTTTGGAAAGCAAACAAACACGCTTGCCAGTTCCACCCATTCACTCTCTTTTGAGCAATCAGCTGGCGTTATTGGCTTTAAATTTAGTGCATTAAATAATGGTGCCACACCAAAACATTACCAATATGGCTATAAGTTAGCTGGCTTTGATGAACAGTTTTTGTATACAGATGCATCCCTTAGGCAAGTTAACTATCCACAGTTGCCAGCTGGTCACTATCAATTATTAATCAAGGCAAAAGACCAATACGGCCTATGGAGTGACAGTGTATCTTTGCTAGAACTAACCGTTGTGCCTCCTTGGTGGCAAAGTAAATTAGCCTATGGCATCTATCTAATAATGGCATTAACGCTAACTTGGTTACTTCTAAATGCGCTCTACCAACGCAAGCTTGCTGAGCAAGAGAAGCAAACTGAAATTGAATTAAACAAATTAAAAGATCAATTTTTAGATAACATTAGCCACGAGCTAAAAACGCCACTGAGCTTAATACTTGCTCCAGTGAGTCAGTTACAGCACAGTAATACTGACCAACATACACAAACGCAACTTGCTAGTATAAAGCGCAATTGCCAGCGTTTGCTTGAGCTCATTAATCAACTTTTACAATTGAGCAAACGTCCAAGTACAGCTATTTATACGGTATCACCGTATTCATTAAATGATTTTCTGACCAACTTGGTAAACGACTTCACGCCGCTCTTTAAGCAAAAGCAACTGCAATTTAATTTTCACACTAATACGGCTGAAGAATGCATGATTGCCCTTGCTCCCGAGCATGCTCACTCGATCTTTAGTAACCTAATTAGTAATGCCCTTAAATACACTCCGCACGGTGGTAGAGTAGATATTAGCCTCTCTATAGAACAGCAACAGGTACTGTTTAGCATTATCGATACGGGTATCGGAATTGCCGACAAGCACCAACAACAAGTTTTTAAACGCTTTACTCGGGTGGCTGCATCTGAAGAGTCAGGAAGTGGGATCGGCCTGACCTTGGTAAAGCAGCTAGTTGAAGAGTACGGCGGGGCAATAACCCTAGAAAGTCAAATTAACAAAGGGAGCTGTTTTAATGTATCACTTCCTCTTGCAATCACCTCTGGTAAACATATAAATAACTCAATTGAACTGCATTCCTCACAGCCAACTATTCTCATTGTTGAGGATAACCAAGACATGGCTGAGCTATTACTTTCGTTATTTAATGAGGAGTTTCGTTGTATCTGCGCAATTGATGGTCAACAAGCTATTGAACTATGTCAAACGAGCCTACCAGACCTAATCATTAGTGATGTCATGATGCCTAATATGGATGGCTATCAACTATTGGCTAAACTACGTGCCAATCCCGCCACCAGCCACATTCCTGTCCTATTACTTTCTGCAAAGGCAGACACACATAGTCGTTTAAAAGGCCTCGACTTATTAGCCGATGATTTTTTAAGTAAACCGTTTGAACCAGCAATACTGATCAGCCGTGTAAAGGGGTTGCTTAATTTAAGACACATCTTAAACCAGCATTTAACAGCGCAGCTTGCTGCCCCGCTACACACAGACCCATCCGCGCAGATTACGGTTCACAATAAAGACTACTCCTTTACAGAGAAGCTTAAGCAGGTAGTGCAAACTCATTATCAAGATGAAAGTTTCTCCGTCGAACAACTTGCCTCTGCATTATGTTTAAGCCCCCGTGCACTTCAATTAAAAATGAAAGCATTATATTCACAAACTCCATCAGACTATTTGCGCAATACACGTTTAGAGTTTGCAAAAGAACAACTAATCAATAGCACATCAGCAATTGGTCTGATAGCTGAACAAAATGGCTTTAGCTCGCAAAGTTATTTTGCTCGAAGCTTTAAAAGTTATTTTGGCCTATCACCAAAACAGTATCGAGATAACCATCAAAAACGCGCTGATTTCGTGTGAGTGAATAAACTTTTCGCTTGAGTGCTATTTTTAATGCACTGATTTTTATAACTTATCCTAATAAACATTTATAACAACTAAGCCCGTATTGTGGCGTTATTTACTGCATGAGATATAAGTTAAGGAAAGTCATATGCTCACCAAAACACACAAAGCGATTACGCTCACTTTACTTGCTGCTGCACTAACTGCATGCCAAAGTACCACGACAACCACCAGCAATAGCAACAGCCCGAATATAAACGAAGTCGCGCAACAACAATACAATGGTCCTAAAGCCAGAGTCGCTGTGGCACGCTTTACCGATAAGTCCAACGACTCGCGTTGGTGGCGTAAAGAAATTGGTGAAGGTATGGCAGATCAGCTAACAACTGCATTAGTTAGTACCAATCGATTTATCGTCCTAGAAAGACAAGCACTTGATGCTGTTTTATCAGAGCAAGACTTAGCGGTATCAGGTCGAGTAAGTGCAGCATCAGGCGCAGCCTACGGCGAAATAGAGGGTGCCGAAATTGTGGTTGTAGCAGCGGTCACAGAGTTCGATGACGACAACTCTGGTACTCGTGTAGGGAGTGGTGGGTTTATTGGTGATGTATTTAGTTCAGTATCAGCGGGCTTTTCAAGTTCACACATGGCGATAGATTTACGTTTAATAGACACCCGTACCTCGCGTATTCTAGCAGCCACTAGCGTAGAAGGCGGCAGTAAAGATTTTAATTTTACCTCTGCTGCAACTAACTTTGGTGGCGCCCTAGTCGGCGGCAATCTAAGTAGTTGGTCAAACACACCAAAAGAAAAAGCATTGCGTGAAGTGATTGTAAAGGCGGTTGAGTTCTTAGAATCAAAAGTGCCAGCGACTTATTATCGCTATAATAGCGATAACACCATTGCAGCAGGCCATACAGCCCCTGCACCACTAAAAGTAACCGCAGCTGCAGCTCCTGCTAAAGCCCCAGTTGCATCGGTTAGTGTTCCAACTCACAGAATGCCTTACTACGAAAAAACAGACTTGGCGATGTCACGACTGAACTTGGTTTGTTTGGGTTATTTGAAAAGGCAGCCTCACTACGAAGAATATGAAATAGAAGACGTAGAGTACGATGAAGCAACCGTGCTTGCACTCACTGAGTATCAGCAAGAAAAAAAGCTGAAAGTGACTGGTCTTGCGGATGAGACGACCAAAAAGTCTCTTGATGATTCAGGGTGTATTGCCAAAACGAACAAATCAAGTTTAGAAAGCTTTGGCAGTATGTTTAAATTTAACTAAGCAAACTAACAGCCAGTGCCAGCACTGGCTGTATACACTTTCGTTTATCACTACAAAATTTGTATCAATTCGCCACGGTAAAAATCACACAATAGCCAAATTTGTTGAAATGGATGCTTTGCTGGCACTTTTAAGTTAGTAAGTACCGACTTAAAATCTTCTAGATGCCAAATCGTACTGGCATTTCGTATTAATAACCAAGGGTGAGTAGACTCATAATGCTTTTTCGCTTTTTGCGCGAGCAAACGATGTAAAGCACAGTGCAAACGTTCACTACTCGGTGCTAACGCCATTTCCGCAAGGTCTCGTTGCATACCAATCGACAAAGGTCGGCCAAGCACCGCCATCGCTTCTGTTTCACTGGCATATAAATGCGCTATTTCGATATCGAGTCGCTCATCACCTTTATAGCAACTAACATCGGGCTTACTCGGTGTGTTATGCCAGATATTACGCATAGTTACACCAAATTGCTTTTCGTAACAGCGCAAAAATAGCTTTGCCGCACCATGCTCTAGCGCTATTTTTTCTTGCTCACTTTCACGATTCATTTAATGTCGTATACACATCACTTAATAAACCTGAAGCGCCAAACCGAAAAAGCTCGGGTTGTAAATACGCTTCACCCATAATTGACTCAGCTAAAGCTAAGTATTCAGCAGCGTCAGTAACAGTTCTTACTCCACCCGCCGCTTTAAAACCCACCTTTTGACCACTTGCTTCAATGGTCTCTAAAATAATCTTAGTCGCCGCAAGGGTGGCATTCACAGCGACTTTACCGGTACTGGTTTTAACAAAGTCGGCACCGCCTTCTATCGCCAGCTTAGTTGCTGTAGCAATCAACTCATTGGTCAATTCACCGCTTTCAATGATCACTTTAAGTTGCACTTGAGCACCGCAGGCATCTTTTGACGCTTGAACATACTCTAAAACTTTGCGTTCATCACCGGCAATCAGTGCTTTGTATGGAATCACTAAGTCTACTTCATCGGCTCCGCGTTCAATGGCAAACAAGGTTTCGTTTATCACTTGTTCTAAAGACTGCTCCCCACTAGGAAAGTTAGTCACAGTAGCCACTTTAACTTGTTGTAACTCGCGCTCAGCGAGTGCAAGCTTGGCGTCACTAACAAACTGGCTATACACACAAACCGCAGCAGGAATGCCTAACTTTGGCTCAATACTCGCAACCAAGTTATTAATAGACTCTGTAGTGTCGGTGTCATTCAGTGTTGTTAAATCCATTAGTGCCACCGCTTGGGCAGCGATTGTTTGCATGTTAGTCATTGATCTTATTTTGTGTTGCCATATTAGTACCCTATAGTAGCAAATTTTTATGATCTGGCTATAAATCATAACTAATCACCATAAGACATTTAATTTCCTTGTAACTCGTCGCAATCCCTTGTTAACTAAGCCTTAAGCCAAACAAAGCCACCAAATATAACTTTTAGTTATATAAACTTGGTTTTAATTATTTTTTACTTTATTTAGAGCACTATATTCTGCTTGCCTGCAATAAGCAGTTTCTTTGATGTGTTTTAGGGGTGAGAACAACGTGCAATATTTACCTATCTTTACCAAGTTGGACGACAAACCTGTATTGGTAGTCGGCGGTGGAGATGTTGCGTTACGTAAGTGCCGCGCATTTTTAAAAGCACGTGCCAATGTAACGCTAGTCGCCCCTGAGTTTTGTGATGAACTTACTGCGCTTGCAACGCAAGGTGAAGTAACGCTTATTGTTGATATATTTAAAGAGCAGTATTTAGATCAACAAATGCTAGTTATTGCGGCGACGGATATCGACAGCGTCAATAATGACGTTTTTGAACGTGCCAATGCGCGTAATATTTTCGTTAATGTGGTGGATGACCAGCCTAAATGCAGCTTTATTTTTCCTTCGATTGTTGACCGTGATCCAATCACAATTGCTATTTCAAGTGCTGGCACAGCCCCCGTACTTGCACGTCGGTTACGTGAAAAACTCGAAACGCTTATTCCACAACATATTGGCCCACTTGCTACATTAGTTGGCAGCTTTCGCGATAAAGTAAAACAGCGTTTCAAGCACTTTGCTGACCGTCGCCAATTTTGGGAAGGGGTGTTTGACTCATCGGTTGTGAGTAAAGTGCAGGCGGGTAATACCGAAGCAGCAACTGTGCAGTTAGAGCAACTGTTGGATGCAAAGCCAGAGCCTGAAGGCGAAGTGTATGTTGTTGGTGCAGGCCCAGGTGACCCTGAGTTATTAACACTAAAAGCACTGCAGTTAATGCAGCAAGCAGACGTCGTTGTGTATGACTATTTAGTCTCTGATGAAATTATGGAACTTGTGCGTCGTGACGCTGATTTAGTCTGTGTTGGTAAACGCTTGGGCGATCACAGTGTTGCACAGGAAGATACCAATCAAATGCTCGTAGATTTTGCCAAACAAGGTAAAAAAGTATGCCGTATTAAAGGAGGCGACCCATTTATTTATGGTCGTGGTGGTGAAGAAGTGCAAGTGCTAGCCGCTAACAAAGTACGTTACCAAATCGTACCGGGTATTACCGCAGCTGCCGGTTGCAGTGCTTATGCTGGGATCCCTCTAACACACAGAGACCATGCACAAGCCATTCAATTTGTGACAGGGCACTGTAAAAAAGATGGTCAAGAACTTGATTGGCAATCACTAGCAAAACCAAATCAAACTTTGGCAATTTATATGGGTGTCATTAAATCCCCCCATATTCAAGCACAATTATTAAAACATGGCCGTGGTGCAGAAACACCGGTTGCCATTATTGAAAATGGTACGCGAAAAGAACAGCGTGTCGTTACAGGACAACTGGGTGAATTGGCGGACTTGATTGCCCGTCATAGTATCATCTCACCCGCTTTACTAATTATAGGCGAAGTTGCATCATTGCATCACCAGCTTGCATGGTTCGGACAAACCGAACAAACCAGCAGCTTTGCCCAGCCTATTACAGGCGTAGCGTAATTTAACTTTTAATCATTTTAGTAGGACGACTAACAATGGCTTTAACACACCTTCAGCAATTAGAAGCTGAAAGTATCAAAATCATGCGCGAAGTGGCTGCTGAGTTTGAAAATCCGGTGATGCTTTACTCGATAGGTAAAGATTCATCGGTATTATTACACTTAGCACGCAAAGCGTTTTACCCAGCAAAGATCCCATTTCCATTATTACATGTTGATACCAACTGGAAATTTAAGGAAATGATCGAGTTTCGTGACCGCCTAGCCAAAGAATACGGCTTTGATTTAATCGTCCACAAAAACCCAGAAGGGTTAGAGATTGATATCAACCCATTTGTACACGGCTCAGCAAAACACACTGATATCATGAAAACGCAAGGCTTAAAGCAAGCGTTAGATAAATACGGCTTTGATGCTGCGTTTGGTGGGGCACGTCGAGACGAAGAGAAATCGCGTGCTAAAGAGCGTGTTTACTCATTCCGTGACAAACACCATAGATGGGATCCAAAAAACCAACGTCCAGAGCTTTGGAATACATATAACAGCCAAGTTAACCCAGGTGAAAGCATTCGTGTTTTCCCGCTATCTAACTGGACTGAGCTTGATATTTGGCAGTATATCTACCAAGAAAACATTGAAATGGTTCCACTTTACCTTGCCAAAGAACGCCCAGTTGTTGAGCGTAACGGCACGCTAATTATGGTTGATGATGAGCGCATGCCTCTTGAGGAAGGCGAAGTACCACAAATGAAATCTGTGCGTTTTCGTACTCTGGGTTGTTACCCGCTAACGGGTGCTGTGGAATCAACGGCAGGAACCTTAACGGAAATTATTGAAGAGATGCTACTTTCAACCTCTTCTGAGCGTGAGGGCCGTGTGATTGATCATGATTCAGCAGGTTCAATGGAAAAGAAAAAACGTGAGGGCTATTTCTAATGTCTAAAACAAACGACACGATTAACGAAGTAAGAGAGCTAGGCATTGACGCTTACCTCGCACGTCAACAAGATAAAAGCCTTTTACGCATGCTGACATGTGGTAGCGTTGATGACGGTAAATCAACGCTGATTGGCCGCCTTTTACATGACAGCCACCAAATTTATGAAGATCAACTTGCCGCCCTGCATAAAGACAATGAAAAGGTCGGTAATGCGGGTGAAGAGCTTGATTTAGCACTCCTTGTTGATGGCTTACAAGCTGAGCGTGAACAAGGTATTACGATTGACGTTGCTTATCGTTACTTCTCAACAGCAAAACGTAAATTCATCATTGCTGACACACCAGGGCATGAGCAGTACACACGCAACATGGTAACCGGTGCATCAACCAGTGATGTTGCGATTATCTTAGTTGACGCTCGTTACGGCGTACAAGTACAAACTAAGCGTCATAGCTTTATCTGTGACTCACTAGGTATTAAGCAGTTTGTTGTTGCTATCAATAAGATGGACATCGTCGACTTTGATGAAACCGTGTATGAAAAAATCAAAGCGGATTATCTTAAATTTGCGGAGCAGCTAAACGTTACAAATATCAAGTTTGTGCCTATGTCTGCACTTAAAGGTGACAACGTAGTTACACGCTCAGAGCACACACCTTACTACACAGATAAACCACTGCTTGAGTTACTTGAAGACTCGCCAGCTGCTGAAATTGATAACGGTTTCGAAGCTCGCCTTCCAGTGCAATATGTTGTACGCCCTAACTTAGACTTCCGAGGCTTCCAAGGTACTTTAACCTCTGGCAAGTTCAGTGTTGGTGATGCAGTGAAAGTGCTACCATCGGGTAAAAGCTCAAGCATCAAAGAGATTGTCACTTTTGATGGCAACTTAGATACCGCTGAAGCAGGACAAGCAATCACCTTAACATTAAACGACGAGATAGATATCAGCCGTGGTGATGTGATTGTGCCAGCCGCTTCAAAAGCCGCGGTCACAAATCGTATTCAAGCTAAATTAGTATGGATGCACGAAGCGCCGCTTGTATTAGGTAAAAGCTATAACTTTAAGTTAGGTAGCAAGAATACCTCTGCAGTGGTAAGAAAAATCGATCACACGATTGATGTAAATACCCTAGAGCATGGTCAAGCTGACTCATTACAACTGAACGAAATTGCCATTGTAACCTTAGAACTTACAGAAACAATTTTGGCTGATGAGTACCACAACAACCATGAAACAGGTGCGTTTATCCTAATCGATCGCCTATCAAACCTAACTGTAGCAGCAGGTATGATTGAGCAATTACTTAACATTGAAGAACAGCAAAGTAACTTTAGCGACTTTGAAGTTGAATTTAACGCTTTAGTACGCAAGCACTTCCCTCACTGGCAAGCGCTTGATATAACTAAGCTTAAATGATCACTTTTCGCCTGTTATAGGAAGTAATAGCATGTATCAACAGCTGGTATTAACAGGCATTATGCTGGTATTAGTCGGGTGCCTTTTTGGCACACGACTAAAACCAGCATGGTTATTTGTTGGCGCCATTGGTATTAGCTATCTAGCAGGGCTTATAAGCCTTGAAGATATGCTGGTGAACTATGCAAATCCCTCTTTAATTACTTTAATACTGCTTGTATTAGTGTCTATTGCGGTAGAAAAAACCACGTTAGTACAAAAACTTGCTCAGTCACTTTCTAAAGGAAGTCTAACCAGCTCAGTGACTAAACTTGGTTTATCTACTGCTTTTTTATCATCATTTACTAATAATACGGCGGTTGTGGCCTCACTTATTAGTGCAATAAAAGACAGCCCAACTCATTCCCCGTCTAAGTTGTTGTTGCCCTTGTCGTACACTGCAATTTTAGGGGGCACGATTACCCTAATTGGCACGTCAACTAACTTAATTGTTAATGGTTTTGCAGTAGAAGCTGGCATGGCGCCCCTTGGCTTTTTTGATTTTACATTAGTGGGCTTGGGTGCTTTGAGTGTTGGCTTAATCACTATCATTGTGATGTTGAAATACCTTCCTGATAATGGCAAAAACGATCAAGAAGTCGTCCCCTTCTATCTAGAAGGTAAAGTTGAAATCGGCTCAAAACTCGCGGGTAAAAGCGTTGAAGAAAATGGTCTTCGTGAACTTAAAGACCTATTCTTAGCCGAAATCATCCGTGGAGATAAACGTATCTGTGCAGTCACACCAAAGCAAGTGATTAAAGAAGGTGACGTGCTTCTATTTGTCGGTGACATAAAATCGGTGCCGCTGCTTACTCAGTTTGATGGCCTAAAAGTCGTTCACGACAAACACGAAAAAGATGTTGAGCACTTAGTTGAAGTCGTTGTCAGCCATTCATCTAAATACATAGGTAAAACCGTTAAGGAAGTGCGTTTTCGTGAGCAATTCCATGCGGCAGTTATTGCCATTCGCCGCGGTCATGACCGCTTGCAAGGTGGTTTAGGTAAAGTACAACTACAAGCTGGTGACTCACTTATTCTTGCACCAGGTAAAGAGTTTTACTCGCTTCCTGACCTTAAAAGAGAATTTGTTTATATTTCAGGCCTTGATTTACAAACTCACTTAAAGCCAAAGAAATCTAATATCGTATTGGCAAGTTTTGCGGGGGTTTTAGGCCTGAGCATTATTGGAATCGTGCCCTTGATTAAAGGTCTACTTGTTTTGCTGATCGGTCTAATGCTAACTGGCACAATTAAACTTAGTGAAGTAAAGCGCCGCTTTCCGATTGAACTACTCGCTGTGGTAGGCAGTGCTATCGGCTTAGCTAAATTAATGATAGGCACAGGCCTTGCCGGTGAAATATCATCAGGTATGTTATACGTGCTTGGCGATTTTGGACCTTATGGTGCTTTCATTGCCATTTTCTTAATGACCGTGATGTTTACCGAGCTCATTACCAATAATGCTGCCGCGGCACTTTCGTTTCCAGTTGCCTACGCATTAGCCATAGGTTTTGATGTATCGCCACTCCCTTTTATTATGGCCGTCGCTTTTGGTGCATCGGCTAGTTTTATTTCACCATTTGGTTATCAAACTAACTTAATGGTATACAGTGCGGGTAACTACCGTTTGAAAGATTACATTGCAATGGGCTTACCGTTATCGATTATTTATTCAATAACGGTGCTGACATTAATACCACTGGTTTTTCCATTTCAATAATGAGAGTAAAAACAATGGATGAGAATATTGTATGGCATAACTACGCCACGACTAAAGCACAGCGTAGTGAGCAAAAAAAACATAAGCCAACTATTTTATGGTTCACTGGTTTTTCAGGCTCTGGCAAGAGCACCGTTGCCAATGCACTAGAAAGTGCCCTGAATCAATTAGGTGTGCACACATACCTATTAGACGGTGATAATGTCCGTCATGGTTTATGTAAAGATCTTGGCTTTAGTGATGAAGACCGTATTGAAAATATTCGTCGGGTGGGTGAAACCGCAAAACTCATGGTTGATGCCGGACTTGTGGTACTCACCGCATTTATTTCACCCTTTCGAAGTGAACGCGATATGGTAAGAAACTTAGTTGAAGAGGGTGAATTTATCGAAGTATTTTTAGATACCCCATTAGACGTTTGCGAAAGCCGCGATCCAAAGGGTCTCTATAAAAAAGCCCGTGCAGGTGAGATAAAACACTTCACTGGTATCGATTCTGATTATCAACCCCCTATTTCACCAGAAATTAAAATCGATACGAGCGCAAACACCCTAGACCAATCGGTGCAAGAACTGGTAGCGTATTTAAAACAACAGCAAATTATAGGTTAAGCCATGAATCAAACGGAACTGCTAGAAGAAATCTTACTCCTCGCACGCCAAGCGGGTAGCGCAATAATGGGGATTTACGAAAAGGACTTTAATGTTGAATACAAGGCTGATGAAAGTCCTGTTACCGACGCAGACCTAGCAGCTCATAAAGTGATTGTGAATGGCTTAAAACACCTTACCCCAGATGTGCCAATTCTAAGTGAAGAAAGCGCTGATATAAGCTGGGACGTCCGCCAAACATGGCAACGCTACTGGTTAGTTGATCCTATAGATGGCACCAAAGAATTCATCAAGAAAAACGGCGAGTTTACCGTCAATATTGCACTGATCGAAAATGGAAAGCCTGTATTAGCTGTGGTTGATGCACCCGCTTTGGGCGTTTCGTATATTGCAAGTGAATCAATCGGTGCCTTTAAAGATAAAGGCGATGAGCGTATCGAACTTAAAGTAACCCGCAAACCAAACAAAGGACTTATCCGTGTTGTTGGCAGTCGCTCACACCCTTCTCCAGATCTTGCTGAGTTTGTAAAACAGTTCGATGACGTAGAAATGGTCTCAAAAGGCAGCTCCCTAAAACTATGCTTAGTAGCCGAAGGCAGTGCAGATATTTACCCACGGTTAGGCCCAACCTGTGAGTGGGATACAGGCGCAGGCCATGCAATTGCCGAAATAGCTGGCGCAACGGTTAGTAAACTCGATGGCAGCCCACTACTGTATAACAGTAAAGAAGAGTATCTGAATCCATATTTTGTGGTATCGGCGTTAGAAGGTTAAGGTAAATAGAAAAGTGGCTTCAAAAGCGTTAATTTTTTCAGGCCGAGTTGAATATCACAGAACTTAATCTATTTAAAACTCAAAAAGCCTCAGACAATTCCCTCTAAAATATTCTAGAGGGAATTCCAAACGAGCTGATTTAGAAACACAGCTCTACTAACTGTTTAAATAGTTTATATTTACGTACAATCTGGAATAAAGCCGTTTACCATACTCAGATTTTCGATATTTAACTGCATTCCACCCACAAAACCAATACTGCCCTGAATGCCATTTTTTTCACGCAAATCACATAATTTAGATACATCAGACACCTCAAAAACAGAATCGACAAACTCGACTCTTGAACCTATTGCCTGAATAGCGTTAGGCTTGTTAGCTTTTACATAGCAGTTTTTACATGAGAAATCATTATACCAAAGCTTTAGATTGTGTCTGTTAATATCGCCTGATAAGGATGTAACTTCTTCTAAAAAGGTACTTTGACTTTTTATATCAAGATCTGCATCTCGACTGTTCGACACCAATACATTTTTAATTGTAACACCGGCGACATCTGAATTTACAACAATCCCATCCCCCTGCTGATAACTCCCGCAATCAACTGAACCACCAACATTATTTGAAATAGATACATTTTCAATATTTATATCTCTAGTCTTACCGCTGACACTTATACCAGTAATATGACAATCTTTTATAGAATCTATGTTTGAATTTAACCCGTCTATTTTTGAGTTTGTAATAGAAATATTTTTAGGTGTATTACCATTAATGCGAATTCCTGATTTATGGTAAGCTAAGGTGGTTAATTCATTGATTGTAATGTTACTAACAACTTCTGAGATGCCGCTATCAAAATCTACGCAACTCATTGTATTGTGCGCATATATGCGGTCAATATTCACATTTGATACAGCATTATTCTTAAACCTAAAACAATATTGTGTATTAATAAACTTTATATTATCAAAGCTAACATTACTTCTCGCAACAATAAAACCTGAGCTCCCGCCATTTCCACTATTATAGTCACTGGTAATTATAACATTACCTAAACCAGAAATTTTAACGGGGTGTGCCCCTTGGCTAACCAACAAATAATTATTCTGATAATATATCCCAGATTTTAAAATAATATTTGCTATACTCGCATCTGCTAGAAACCCATTTAAATATGATAAATTCGCTGGCCTTTCTATATCATACCCATCGCCAGTACCATCTGAACTTACATACACGGTATTTGCGTAAGATAAGTTAGCTACGCCCAGAAAAACCAATATAAAAACAAAATTTTTCATAACAAAATCCTTATTAATTTTCATTTAGAATCCACTACCTAAAAAAGGTACTTATTTATAGGTGAAAAATAACAAAACTACAAATATAAAACATAGAAAAAGACGTATTAACTACACACATAAAACCCATTAATAAAAAAACACTAAAATCATGCTTTATAAAAGCCATTATCACATACTAAATTTTAAATTTAATACTTAAAAATTCCGCTAAATATTACATTGCAAAACTAGTCAATGAAGCAATGTTCCGTTAATATTTTGCTCAATTATTTATAGTGAAGGAATAAAAATGACAACAGTTGAAAAGGCAATTGAAGCAGCGTACGAATCACAAATCACCTCGCTTTATAAGGCTCTCTCACAAAGCATTCTTGCCGCAAATGGCGATGAAGCAGAAATCAGTGCCGCTGAGACTCGCTTTAAGAAAGGCTTAGTATTTGCTGCTGATATAAAAACACGTGCACTAACGGCTGCACAATAACACTCTAAGCTGGGTGGAGCAGTGCAAAACTCAGCTAGCCAAATAAGCAATATTCCTTTGTGTAAGTCTCCCCTTACAGCATAGTTATTTAAATACAACGCTAAAACATGCATTCTTAGTCGCTTTTCTATATGCTGCGCGACAATTATTATTCTAATAGTGGAGTGCTAATGAACACACATCAAGATGCTGCGCAGTACAACGCATCGACAACAAGTAGTAACTCGAAATGGAATCTTCATGACACCCAATGGGTATTAAGCTTATTTGGTACCGCAGTCGGCGCTGGTATTTTATTCTTACCGATTAATATTGGTATTGGTGGATTCTGGCCATTAGTGATTATGGCTTGCTTAGCCTTTCCTATGACTTTTCTGGCTCACCGTGGTTTGGCCCGTTTTGTATTATCATCTAAACAGTCCGATGCTGATTTTACAGACGTAGTTGAAGAGCATTTTGGTATTAACGCTGGTCGCTTAATTTCTCTTTTATACTTCCTTTCGATCTTTCCTATTTTACTTATCTATGGTGTTGGCTTAACCAATACCGTCGACAGCTTTATTGTGAATCAATTAGGCATGGAGTCACCACCTCGAGTTCTATTATCAGGGGTTTTAGTAGGTGGTATGATTAGCTTAATGCTTGGTGGTGAGGCACTTATGCTTCGCGCTTTTTCTATTTTAGTTTATCCTCTGGTTGGTATCTTATTCTTCTTATCATTATATTTAATCCCTAGCTGGCAAATGCCTAACATCACTATTCCTGAATTCTCAGGTTTTATGAAGACGCTTTGGTTATCTATTCCCATTATTGTTTTTTCGTTTAGCCACGCAGCTGCGATCTCAAGCTTTGTCCATGTACAGCGAGCCCATTATGGCAATAATGCCAAAATGAAATCTGAAGCAATTCTTAAACGTACCAGCTTGTTACTGATTGTATTTGTGTTGCTGTTTGTATTTTCTTGTGTGTTGTCTCTGTCATCTGAGCAAATGATACAAGCTAAAGCTGATAATGTGTCTATTTTGTCATTTCTAGCCAATATCACAGATAACTCTTTTATTGCCACACTTGGCCCTCTGGTTGCTTTTATCGCAATTACTTCATCATTCTTAGGACACTTCTTAGGTGCTCGTGAAAGCTTTAATGGGCTAGTGAGTAAGCAAGCACATTTGAATCCAAAGTTAGTTGATAAAATTGGCACAGTAATCATGTTCTTCGCTATTTGGTATTGCTCAGTGATCAACCCAAGTATTTTAGACATGATGGATCAGCTGTCAGGCCCTATCATTGCCATGATCCTTTTCATCATGCCGATGATTGCCGTTTATAAAGTACCTAGCTTACACAAATACAGAAACCGCTTAAGTACACTGTTTGTGCTTACAATTGGCTCTCTGGCGGTATTTGCGCTTATTTATAGCATGATTAAGTAACGTACCACTTACTACACAAAAAGCCCTGTAGGGAATCTCTGCTGGGCTTTTTTGGTTATGTTATGCACACAGCTAAGATTCGGCTTTAGGAATAGTGTGGACATACAGCAGTGGTTTTACTTTAGTATTAGCGCAGCCATTTTACAGATTACCCCCTGTATTCTAGTACCAAACAACATCGGCTTCATCCCGTCCTCCATAAGATCTACGCCCACGTAGTCTCATCACGCGATATAAAATCACGACGACAAACGCAAAAAACCCGTTGCATTGCTGCAACGGGTTTCTTTAATTAGG
>NZ_JAOCZL010000002.1:0-42675 GCF_041414825.1 Pseudoalteromonas sp. 68 DY56-GL68 | reverse complement strand
ACCCTTGGACGTAGGCGTGAAACTTGTTTCGCGCGCCAAGCAAGCGTGACGCCTATATGCTCGTCACTCAAATCCTTCCAAAACAAGCTTTCCGCGAGCTTTATGAGACTCTAATATCCCATGGGCTTTAACAAGGTTTGCTACGTTTATCTTACCTAAATGCTCACCCAATGTTGTTTTGATTGTGCCTTTATCAACTAAGCTAGCAAGCTCTGAAAGAAGCTGATGCTGGGCAATCATATCATCGGTTTGGAACATTGAGCGGGTATACATAAACTCCCAATGCAACGAAATACTTTTACGCTTTAACTTTAAAATATCAAAGCTTGCAGGGTCGTCGATCAGTGCTAATTTACCTTGTGGCTTGATCACTTCCATAATGCTATCAAGGTGTTGGTCGGTGTGCGTTAAGCTCACTACGTAATCAAATTCATTCAGGTCGGCCGCAAGACGTTGCTCGTTAAGGTTTTTGCTATGATCAAGCACATGATCAACACCTAAATCTTTAAGCCAGTTGGCGCTTTCTTCTCGTGCAGCGGTACCAACAACGGTTAAATTGGTAAGCTGTTTGGCAAGTTGCACTAAAATTGAGCCTACACCGCCTGCGGCACCTATCACTAATACAGAGGCTGGTTTATTGTTTTTAGATTTTTCAATCTGTAAGCGGTCGAACAATAACTCCCATGCCGTGATACTGGTTAATGGCAGGGCGGCTGCTTCACTATTACTCAGGCTTGTTGGTGCAAGACCGACAATGCGTTCATCAACAAGTTGCAGCTCAGCGTTACTGCCTTGGCGCGTTAAGTCGCCAGCATAAAACACACGATCACCGACATTAAATAACGATACGTTGTCGCCAACAGCTTTAACTGTTCCCACAGCGTCCCAGCCAATAACTTTGTAACCAGTGTCTGGTGACACATTAGCGCGAATTTTAGTATCAACGGGGTTAACTGAAATTGCTTCTACGGCGACAAGAATGTCGTGACCTGTCGTAACGGGATCTGGTAATTCAATCGCTTGTAATGATGAGTCCGACAACGTTGGGGTTGCTGTAGTGTATCCAAATGCTTTCATGATGGTGTCCGTATTGATGAGTTTTAAACACTATAGCGTATAGAATTATATTAAAAAGAGGTGTAATCCAAATTCACTTTCAAATAATTTTTGTTAATTGAGGTCACTATTTACTAAATCGAGTAACTCGATCAGTTGCAAGGCTTGTTGCTCGTTAATGCTTGGGAAGCGACAACGAATTTGCGACGGTATCTCAGCGGCTTGATCTTGCATCGCCTTGCCTTTGGCTTCGAGCTGCACCAGTCGTTTGCGTTTATCTTGGCTATCTTTAGTGATCGACAACAATGCTTTATCGCTCATTTTTTTCAAAATTTGTGTCATCGCACCACCATCAATGGCGGTTTTTTCAAGTAATTCAGCAATGCTGATCTGATCTTTTTCCCACAGCGCCATCATTACGACGTATTGCGGGTAGGTTAAATCTAATTGATTGAGAGAATCTCGATACGCACGGGCAATCCCATTCGATGCCATATATAAGCGGTGGCATAGCTGGTTATCTAATTTTAGTTGTGGGTATTTCATACTCGATCCTCAAAATTCAACACGAGTATTTTAATTTGCATACAAAGTATTTGCAATCCCGAAAAAGCTGATCTAATATATTTTGCGTGCAAAATATATTTTCACTCAATTAGGAGAGTAAACATGAAAGAACTACAAAGCGTCGCATACACAGCAAAAGCAACAGCAACAGGTGGTCGTGAAGGCACAGCAAAATCAGATGATGGTCGTTTAGATGTGGCACTATCAACACCAAAAGGGTTAGGTGGTGATGATGGTCAAGGTACAAACCCTGAGCAGTTATTTGCAGCAGGTTACGCGGCTTGTTTTATCGGCGCATTAAAGTTAGTTGCTGGCCAAGCAAAAATTAAATTACCAGCTGATACTCACATTAACTCTGAAGTATCAATTGGTCCTATCGAAGGTGGTTTTGGTATCGCTGTTAAGCTTGCGGTATCGGTGGGTGATCTTGATAAAGACACCGCTCTTGCACTGGTTAATAAAGCGCACGAAGTATGCCCATACTCAAATGCAACGCGCGGTAATATTGCTGTCGAATTATCAGTGATCTAATAGCTCTATACCAAAATAGGCCGTGCTTTATGCGCGGCTTTTTTGCTTTTCAGCAATCGATTTTGCTAAATCACCTGAACCAGTCAGCGCTGATACTAGGCCTTCGCGTGGTTCACTAAATTGTATTGGTTTAATTTGGCTTGCTCGGGCTGCATCGAATACCGGTATTTGGCTCATCGCGTATTCCGACAAGGCGGTAATGGTTAATGATGGGTTTACCCCTAAATTACCCGGTATGATTGAGCCGTCAATAACACGTAGGTTTTGATAGCCGAACACTTCTCCTGAGCTATCAACAACGCCGTTAGAAGCATCAGTGCCCATGGCGACTCCACTCATTATATGCGCTGTCATCGGGGCACCAAAGAGCACTTCAGATAAGGCTGAGCCTGGCACGCCACCGAGTTTCTCGGCGTAGAGTTTGGTTGCTTCTTCTGCTTTTGGAAAACTAACACTAAGCGGCGTGTCATTGTCTTTTTGCACCGCAGTAATGCCATTTTTAAATAATCGATACCATTTACGTCGCCATTCAAGGTGAATAAACGCCTCAGATTTTTGCATCACCAAAAATAGAATTGAGCTGCGGGCTTTGCCTTTTGGCCGCAATACTTTGGCTGTTTTTATTGGATGACGCAGTGTATTCACTAAAAATTTAGCAATACGCTTGAGGCCTTTTCCAGTCACCATAGGAACATAAGGTAAATATAGCCATGTGCCATCGGCGCCTTCTCTAAAGCGGCAAATTTCAATGTTAGTGTCTTTATCGACCGAAATAAATGAACTGATCGCAACGCCATCATCAACTTTTTTAGTAGTGTTGTTTGCGGTGGTGAGAGTTTCTGAATTAGTGCGAATTTGCTGACCAAGCCAAGCTGAAATATTGGGCAATGTTTTGTCTTTATCACGCATTTTTAAAAGCAAAGGCACGGTGCCCATGACTCCAGCGCTTAGCACAACGCCACGTGTTGTTAGCGTATAAACATGGCTATTGCGATGACTGGTATCTTTAATCTTAATTTTGTATCCGGCGCTGCCATCTGCATTAATCGGGGTGATTTTGATTACTTCAGAGCTGGGTCTTATCTCTACGCCATTGCGCTCGGCAAAGTACAGATAGTTTTTCATCAAGGTGTTTTTGGCATTATGGCGACAACCAATCATGCAGCTACCACAGTAATGGCAGGTATTTCGCCTTGGACCATCACCATTAAAGTATGGGTCGGGTAGCTCTTTGTTATAGGCTTCGCCTGGTTTTGCAAAAAGCACCCCGGTGTTCACGGTTTTGAACGAGTCACCTTGACCCATCTGCTCTGCAATCTCTTTTAGTGTGTGATCGGCAACATTGGTATAGGTATTTTTGGCACTGCCTAACATGCGCTGTGCAAGGCCATAGTAGGGCATTAGGCTTTCTTTCCAGTCTGATTTTATTAGTGTCCACGCTGGAGATTGAAATACTTCATCATCAGGAATAAGGTGCACATTGGCATAAATTTGTGAGCCACCACCCACACCCACACCATGCAGCACAGTGACTTTGCTGGTAAACGAAAATTGAATGCAGCCTTTTAGGCCAATTTCTGGCTGCCACATATAGTTTTTGATATCTAGGTTGGTCTTTGGAAACGCTTTATCGTCGCGCCGTAGGCCTTTTTCGAGTACTAAAACCCGGTTGCCTTTTTCGCTTAGGCGAAGCGCACTCACAGAGCCACCAAATCCAGAGCCTATAATAATTTGGTCAAAATCAAATGTGTGTTGCTGCATTATTATCACCTGTTGGTGTTTATTATTATGTGCTTATAACTTAGAACGTTTCTGGATAAAAGATAGAACGTAATTTGAAAAAATTAAATAACCATCTAAATATAGTTAATTAATTGTGCTAAGACGTTTCGGCAGAAACAGAGTAAAGCAATTTTCATGGACTGATGGCCCTTAAATTCATACTTTTTTTCTATTCGTCCCTCTGTTGTCATGCAAATGGTCTAAACTATTAGCAAACCAACAATAAAAATGGGAAAAATCGATGCGGCAGTTAGCATTAGCAAAGAAATTATTATGGCTTACCGTAGGCAGTATTTTCATTACTGTGTTTGTTCTATCGAGTGTTTTATGGTGGCAGTTATCAAGCAGTAACCAACAGTTATCTGCGCAATCAGAAAAGCTGATTGTTGCTGAGGTTGAAGACAAACTCGCCTCTAATGCAGCAGCCTATGGTGAACAAGTTGCTGGGTTTATTAACGAAGCGTATCGTGTGCCATACTCTTATGCTGCGATGTTGGGTGATGAAAAAGCTGCAAGTACTCTAACGCGTGAAGCTGTTGTGGAGTTAAACCGCTCATTGCTTGAAAAAAACACCTTACTGTCGTCTATTTATACTCAATTTGAGCGCAATGGGTTTGACAACCGCGATGCAAACTTTGTCAGCGGTTATGATCACTCAGTTGCAGGGGCGGGGACGCTTGAAATTTATTTTACCCGTAATCGTGATGGTGCTATTGAGCAGCAAGTTGTTGAAGAGGTAGAAGAAAAATACGTAGACACACTCAATGAATTTGGTCAACGGGAGGCTGAATGGTACCTGTGTGTGAAAGATACGAAAGTCCCTTGCATTATGGAGCCGTACCTTTACGAAATTTCGCCTGGGTACTCAGAAATGATGACTTCTCTAACTGTTCCAATTCTGAGAGGTGAAAAGTTTATAGGCGTTGCAGGTGTTGATTTAACCCTTCCTGTTTTCCAAAAAATGACCGAAAAGTTGTCAAAAGAGCTGTATAACGGTAAAGCCCGGGTTACTTTATTAAGCTCCCTTGATTTAGTCGTTGGCAGTAGTCATTACAAAGACAAGCTTGGCAGACCTTTAAAAGAAGCTGTGCCCAAAAATATGCTTGAAAACTACAATAAGTTAAAAAAGCAAAGTGGTATTTTTAAGGTGGGCGCAGAGTATTTGGTTAATTATCCAATCACCATTAAGCTTGCAAACACACAGTGGAATTTATTAATAGAAGTGCCAGCAGAGCTTGCTCTTGAAGGCCCGCAAGCACTTGCTAATACGATGAGTGAAAATGCAAATACGTTAGGCGGTTTAATACTGGTTACAGGACTAATCATTGCTGGTGCCGCATTTTTGATTATGCTGTTAGTGATAAGAACGATTGTTGCGCCACTGCAACAAATTCAACAACGGGTCGATAATCTTGCCAGTGCTGAAGGTGACTTAACGCAAACTTTGCATGTCGAGACCCACGAAGAGCTTATTGCATTGGCTACAGGTTTTAATGCGTTTCTTACCAAACTACGAATACTGATTAGCGAGCTAAAAAACGTATCAACTCAAACAAAGCAACAGGCAGAGCTTGCAACCAGTGTGGCCGTTGATACCAAACATAATGTTCAAGCTCAGTTCCAAGAAATTGAGAGCGTCGTAACTGCAATGAATGAGATGAGCGCGACTGCACTGGAAGTAGCGAGAGCTTCGGAGCAGTCAGCTCAACAAGCTGATGAAATTAACGGGTTAGTGGTCAGCAGTGAGTCAAGCTTATCGTCTGCGGTGACACAAGTTAAAACAATGTCGAGCGAGATAAAAGAAGCTAATCAAGCTGTTGAAAAAGTAGCGGCGCGAAGTAACGACATTACACAAATTCTAGACGTGATCAGAACAATTGCAGAGCAAACTAACTTGCTTGCGCTTAATGCAGCTATTGAAGCGGCAAGGGCAGGGGAGCAAGGCCGTGGTTTTGCTGTGGTTGCCGATGAAGTGAGGGCGCTTGCATCTAAAACACGAGCTTCAACGGATGATATCAGTGGTCTAATCGACAGCTTGCAGCTTGAAGTGGGCAATGCCTCTAAAGTTATTGAGCAAGGGGTTGTGAGAGCTCAAACTGCGGTGGATGAAACCTCGGTTGCTTTTGATGCGCTGCATGAAGTTGTGGTAAAAGTTGATGAAATTACACAACAAATTACCCATATAGCAACGGCAGCAGAAGAGCAAAGCTCAGTCACAGAAGAAATTAACCGTAACCTTACGTTAATTTCGGATGCTGCATCGCAATTAGCCGAGCTATCAACACAAGCTGGAGATGGTAGTCAAACGCTTAATGCACTCGTTGCACAGCAAGATGATGAATTGAATAAGTTGAAGACGAAATAGCTCTAAGGAGCTAGTTGCGAGATACGAGTTCGAGATAAAGCGCGATGTAAAATCGCTCTTACGAACTCGTACCTCATTTCTTATTTCTCGTAGGAATGACTTTAGTCATGAATAATTAACCATCACAAAAAGTTAAAACCTTGGACGTAGGCGTGAAACTTGTTTCGCGCGCCAGGCAAGCGTGACGCTTGTTTTCTCCGACCTAATAACGTCACTGTTTGCTATTCATACAATTTATTAGACTAATAGTTAATGTGCTTTAAAAGTAAACTGTAACTTATTGTTTATCTGTCTTTTTATAAATTATATATTAAAAAGCTCTTTTATTTCATTGGTTTAACTTTTCTTTCTTAATGTTCTACATTTTAAAACTGCCTTTTTTACAAATTCATACCCTACCTTTTGCCTAATCGTGTTTTATACCTTGCTGCTTTACCCTAAATGCAGAATAAAGACTCACACAATTTTCAAGATTAAGTAGTAGGAGAAGTCATGAATAAGACGCAGCATCAAGCATCAACTGCGCCTGCTGAGCTCGACCAGCAAAGCTATAAAGCACTCCACAAACCTAGCAGCGAATTTTCAAGCCGCGATGAATACCTCGAGAATGAACTGCAAATCATGCAACCTAAGCGTTGGCGACCAAACTTACCCTTTCGGGATTATCGTTTTGAGTTAGAAGATTCAATCCCTGCGATGGCAGGTACTATTGGTAAAGTGGTGATGGTGGGGGCAATTGCTGCCACATTTGCAGCTCCGCTTGGCCTTGGCGAAGCATTTATTTTAGAAAACGTTCGCTACGAGCTATTAATTGTTTCTATATTTATCTTATTGTTTTCAGGATTCTTTTTACCTACAGCAAACTTGGCTGGTACGCATGGGCCGCTGATCCCTTTAATACCTATTGTGGTTGCTGCGGGAGGGCATCCTATGGCGTTTGGATTACTGATCGGGGCATTTGGTTTATTGCTCGCACTCAGTAAAGGAGGCAGTTTACTGGCGGGCTTAACAAGCCGTGGTGTGTGTGGGGGATTACTGCTTTACCTAGGCTTTATCGGTACAATTTC
Organism: Pseudoalteromonas sp. 68 DY56-GL68; assembly: GCF_041414825.1. Taxonomy (NCBI): domain Bacteria; kingdom Pseudomonadati; phylum Pseudomonadota; class Gammaproteobacteria; order Alteromonadales; family Pseudoalteromonadaceae; genus Pseudoalteromonas; species Pseudoalteromonas sp. 68 DY56-GL68. The sequence goes on along the minus strand of NZ_JAOCZL010000002.1, from coordinate 35,307 downwards.
ACAGGTTAAAAAGCTGTTTGCATGGGCTGAGGGCATCGATATGACTCACATTGCCTTTATTGTGATTTTATCGACTATTGTTTTGTATGCACTGCTTGAACATTACAAAAAGCGTTGGTTAGCCGTACCGTTAAGTTGTTTGTTGGGTGGTTTAATCGCCTTTTTACTGGGTGCTCCGTTTGAATTTAAAACAGCCCCAGGGTTGCCTAATATGAACCCGATGTATTGGTGGGGTGAAAATACCGGTTGGATGCTAGGTTTACCAACACTTGAGAGCTTTGTAGTGGTATTGCCATTCGCGGTGCTGGCGGTTGCGATGTGGTCACCTGACTTTTTGGGGCATCAGGTGTTTCAAAAAATCAGTTACCCTGAGCGCACCGAAAAGGTACAAATGAATATAGACGATACAATGTTTAGCGCCTCAATTCGTCAAACCTTTGGTTCGTTGTTAGGTGGTTCAAACTTTACCTCGTCATGGGGAACTTACATTGTGCCAGCAGCCATCGCGAAGCGACCGATACCAGCCGGTGCGGTGTTGACGGCTTTATTTTGCATCATCGCAGGTATTTGGGGATACCCAATGGATTTAGCAATTTGGCAACCGGTATTATGTGTTGCACTTATTGTCGGGGTATTTATTCCATTACTTGAAGCTGGTATGGAAATGACGCGAGAAGGCAAAACCACCCAGTCAGCAGCAATTGTGGTGTTTTCTTCTGCTTTAGTGAACCCTGCGTTTGGTTGGTCACTGACTATGTTATTGGATAACTTGGGTTTGATTGGCTGTAAAGAACGTAGCTCTGAGTTGACTCCAATGAGTCGTTGGATTATTCCACTGGTAATGTTCGTCATTTTAACTGGAGTGATGGCTATTGTGGGTATGCTGCCAGGTATTCCAGCGTTAATGGCTGATTTTAGACATTAATTTTTAAGGGCAAGGCGAGTGTCTTGCCCTAACTTGCTTAGTTAAAAATCTTTAATTAATTTAAACATCATGTTCACTAATTCATTGCTTATCGTGTGTGAGTGAGGTCTGTGCATGTAGCTTCTAAGGCCTGTAAATTGGATTTGGAACAAGCGCGCATATTCTAGCGGTGCATGGTTTGTTGCTAGTTCGTTTTGTTTTTGCGCAGTGTCAAAAATATGTGTTAAGTAACATTCAAACTGTTGCAGTAGATCATTCGTTAAGTTTTTAAGTAGTGGTTGTGAGTGGTCAAATTCAGCATTTGCTTTAATTAACATACATATTTCACAACCGGGTTCTGAATCATTCAATACAGCCTGAACAAAAGAGTGCAACCCTTCAAGTATGCTATCACTACTTGATAAGTGCTTGGCAAGTAATGTTTTAAGTTGTTCAGCGTAGTCCTTAAGTGCTTCACTATATAAGCCTTCTTTTGAGCCAAAGGCAGCATAAATACTCCCTGGGCGCATATCAACAGTGGTTTGTAAATCCCGCGTTGAGGTGGCCGAAAAGCCTTTTTGCCAAAATAGAATCCCCGCCTTATTTATTACCTTTTCTCGGTCGAACTTAACTTTATTTACCATCTTTTACACCAATTTGAGCACCTGTTCAATTTTAACTTGAGCGAGTGCTCAAAAACAACTAGGCTATGCACTCATAATTTAAAAAAGACTAAGGAGAACACATGTCAAACTTTACGTTACATACTAAAGACACCGCTCCAGAAGAGGCTAAGTCACTTCTAGATAATTCAGTTTCTGCGTTTGGGATGATCCCTAACTTGCATGCTGTAATGGCTGAAGCACCAACATTACTTGAGGGATATCAAGTGTTGCATGAGCTATTCCAAAAAACATCATTCACCGCTGAGGAACTAACGGTTGTATGGCAGACGATTAATGTAGAACATGATTGTCATTATTGTGTGCCAGCACATAGTGCAATAGCGGCAAGTATGAAAGTTGATCAAGCAATTGTGGATGCGCTTGTTAATAAAACCCCTTTGGCGAGTGCTAAGCTCGAGATCCTTCGTGGTACTACATTAGCGATGACGCGAAATCGAGGAGTTATTGATAAAGAGCAACTAGACGCTTTTTTTGATGCGGGTTATTCGAATCAGCAGTTATTAGAAATTGTATTAGGCTTATCGCAAAAAGTGATGAGTAACTATACCAACCATCTTGCTAACACTGAGATTGATGAACCTTTTAAAAAGTTTGCAAAATAGCGTTTACTGAGCACGGCTTAGGTTTACTCGCTTAGACCGTGCTCAAACTGAGTGATTATTTAAACTTCACCTCTTTATTACTTCGGGTATAGATACGCTTTTCAGGTTTTGTCCATTGACCTTTCTTTAAGTATGACGTTGAAACAATAAAGCTGTTATCTTTATACTCACTCGTCGATTTTACTTTCGTGATACCTTCTTGACTGCCATTCACATTTTCGTAAGCAACAAATTGAGTAGGACTGAGGACGTTCATCGTTCCTTTTGTGTAAAACCCTGCGGTCGTGAAATAATAAAATACCAGAGACTGCTTGTTATTATCCCAGAAAATCATCGACTCGCCGCCATATTCACCTTCATTTATTGAATGAATGGTTTTTATTGCCATACCGTTGAGTGCGCGTTGCCATGTACTTACATCCTGTACAGCTGGCTTACCTTGTGCAACATCAAAGTCAGCTTGCCATGTGCCTAAATAAGGTTTAAAAACTTGCAAATGTTCTGATAGCTGCGGCTCTGCCGAAAATACCGAAAAAGTACACAAGCACATTGATAGTAAAAGCGATTTTAGATGTGCCATAATAATGCCTCGTTTAGTTATAATTTTGTCTAGTATAGGTGATAATTCTTTGATTAAGAAAGCACTAACGTTTTTTGCCGTTTGTTTTTTACTATTTTTATGGGTTGTATCTTGGCAGCTAAATCTATCTTACTTGATTGCTGGTATTTACTCGGGAGTAAGTCTAATAACCTTTTTGGTGTATGGCTGGGATAAACGTTTAGCAGTTGAACACGGTGAGAATGTGATTAGAGTCCCTGAGCGTACCTTGCATATTTTAGGTGTTTTCGGTGGTTGGCCAGGCTCATTACTTGCTCAGCAATGGTTAAGGCATAAATCTAAAAAGCGCCGTTTTATCTTTGTGCTTTGGCTCACAATTATTGCAAATGGATGTGCTTCATCATTGTTGTATTATTTGCAATATATGTAGTAGGGCATAAAAAAGGAAAGCTGAGCTTTCCTTTATGGTTGTTAAAAAGTAACGATACGTTATTGTGCTGATTCAGTTGCTGGGACGCTATCAAGCTCAACAGTTAATACAGTCTTTTTATTTACTTCGACCCATTTACGATAAGTTAAGTAGCCAGGTTTGCTTACCTCAATATCGTATTTACCTTCATCAAGCTCAATACCGTCTTGGTAAACAGGCTTAATATTCATAATACGCACACGCGCATCGTCAGGTGTTGTGATAACAGTTAAAGAGGTTGCTGTCTCTTCTGCTACAACGGCTGTCGCCACTGGCTCTACTACAGGCTCGGGTTCAGGAGCAACTTCGGTAGAGGTTGTCGAACAACCTGTTAAAAATAACATGACACATAACGTACTTAACTTTTTCATAACTACTCCATATTCTGTTGTATTGACGTTGACTGCATAGACTAAAATTAAAGGTAACAACAAGGAAAACCAGCACGTGAGATGTGCAAATTGAGTCTTCCTTGACGTTTGGCTAATTTATAAATAGCGCTAAATTGTATTCTCTAAACTTTTTCTTATTACTTCACTTCGTTCGACTAATTTTTCCGCGGTTCTATACATTTTGCGTTTCATTAGTTGACTTGCCATAGAAATATATTTGCTCGCAATTTCATCTTTAATTAATAAGATTGGCTCAAAGGTCTCTGGGAAAATCTCAGCTTGTTTAGAAAATGCTTCATCGAACTCCATTAGCTCTTTATAGTCTTCTATTTCAGCTAAACGAGTTTTAAAGCCTTCTAGTTTTTCATGATAAAAAATAAGCGCATCTTCAGAAGGGTAGCTTGCTGATTGGCCGTTACTTACTTTATCGTTGTAGTTAATAAGCGCAGTCATTGCTGATTCTTTCTTCCTAAGTGCGATAAGCAGAGGTTGAAGGTTATCAGCATTTTTAAATGCGAGTTCACCAACATTTAGCAGTGTTTTTTGCATCGCGAAGTCGTCGTTTTCAATCGCATCCATTACAGCTAATTTATAAACATTTTCGTACTCTTCGCTTGGCTTATATTGGTAATTTAGGTCAATAATTGAAAGCTGCTTAATTAAGTTTTCAATACTATTTTCGCCACCTTCATCATATCTCCCTTGTGCAAGCAGCACATCTAAGCGGTAGCTTAAATCTGAGATAATAGATTGTCTTTCTGTTAGTAGACTATCAAGCTTGCTAGCTAATAATTGTGAATCTGGGTAATACACCCGTGCCTCATTATAAATGTCTATCGCTTTATCATAGTCTTTTGTATTAAGTGACGTGCGAGCTAAGTTGTCGACTCGTTGCTCAAACCTACCAACAATTTTGTTTTGATGAACTTTTAAAAGACCTTCTTTTAAAACATTATATTGTGGAGGTATTTCATCTAATCGTTGAGGTAACTCATCGCCGCCCCAAGTCATCCATGCCTCTAGCTGTTCAACTTTAGCAACTGAGTTCTTGAAGTTAGCATCCAATGTTGTTTGCTGCTCTTTAACCGAGTTGATGTAGAAAAAGCTACCAGCAATAATAATGAAATAACATGCAACATGCGCAAGTAAAGGAACTCTGCTTTTAGTTAGTTCATTATTTAGTTCGGCTAAAGAATCAGCTCTTTTGGCTTCATCAAGTTGTAAGCATCTTTTTAATTTTGCCCAGAGAAAGGCTGAACAGTTGCTTGGTTTTTTAACTGTGGTGTCTTTGCTAACTGTGTTAGAGGCTTTTCTGTTATAAGGATGTTTGCTTGTTAAAAGCTCGTACGCGATACAGCCTAAAGAGAAAATATCGTCTTTCTTAGTGGCTTCTTTACCATTTAGCTGTGCAGGACTTGCATAGGTCGGGGTGTAACCAGTACTGGTTGGTTTGTCATCATTTAGGCTAGGTGCTGCATATAGATCTTCATGGCTATGGGTTTTTGCAATCCCAAAATCTAAAATCTTTAGATTGCCCTGAGAGTCAAACATAACATTAGATGGTTTAAGGTCATTGTGAATGATCCCTTTTGCATGCGCGTATGACAATGCATCAATAAGCTGTTTTAAAATAGGCTTAGCACGCTTTTGAGTGAGTCCATTAGGTTTATTTCTTTTTATTAGCTGTTCTAATGTTTCACCTTCAACCCACTCCATAACAACAAAGTGGTGTGATTCATCTGAAGACGCAGAGAATACTTTTACAATATTTGGATGAGATAAAGAACGAGTTTTAACTGTTTCGTCTTTTAGAAGCGAAATGGCTTCCTCTGAGTCACAAAGCTCTTCATGTAAAACTTTTATCGCTACAAAGTTATCTTGATGGGTGCTTGTTTCTAAGTGAATGTCGCGGGCACGGTATATGTGGCCCATACCACCTTCGCCTATTAACTCTTCAATTAGATATCGTTGGGCTAACTTCTTACCAATAAGATGAAGTTTATTTGAATTTTGGCTTTTGCCTTTAGTTTCAATTGAAGCAATGCGTGTTTTATCGTTATCGGTCGTCATTTAAATTCCTTTTTTGAAATCAACATTCCTGTTTGATTGGTGTGTATTTTACAAAAAACAAAATAATAAGCAATCATTCAGCTAGTATAAATAAACAAGGAACTATGTTGTTTAACTATTTTTGAGTTATTTTTATTAGATAGAACGCCTATTGTTTAGTTTTATGAAATAATTAAATTGGTTTTTTGTATATTAGACAGCGTTGACTTTGGTTAACGAAGTATTTTATTCTATTAGAATGTTTAGATTTATGGGACTAACAATCAAATGGAAGTGGTTTTAAATGTTACCAGCTATCATAGACTTTCACCTGAGATTGAGGCTACAAAAATAGTAGAACAGGAATTAACTTTTGGCCGCTCTGATCAATGTGATTGGCATCTACCTGATCCTGAAAAGGTCATCTCTGGTCAACACGGTAAAGTTGTCAAAGAAGCAGATGGCTTCTACGTTTATGATTACTCTACGAATGGTTTATTTATCAACTATTCTGTTTCACCGCTGGGTAAGGAAAATAAACATTTGCTATCGGATGGTGACGTACTATCCATTGGTGATTTTCAAATTGAAGCTAAGTTGTCTAATCAGCTTCAAAAGCAAAGTTCACATCAATCAGCTGCAGCCTTTAGTCAGCCCAATCCGTCAGTAGAGAACTATAACCAGAATAATGACGTGGCTAATTCGTCGTTAAATAATGAATTTACTAATGGCATGGATGAAGCGATGATTGCGCCTTCTTTCCAGCAACCGCAAGCACCTATTTCAGAGCCTGTTAACAGTAGCCCATTAAGCCAACCAATCCCTGAAGACTGGGATGAAATAGCGTTTATGGGTTCAAGTAATGAAGTAGCAAGTGAAAGTAGTCAACATTTGGCTAGTCCACCTGTTACTGAACCGCCTGTGCAAGTTCAACAAAAGCCAGCTCAGCCTCGCGCTACTCAACCTGCTAAAGCACCTAAACCTGTCACTGGCAATGGTGATTCGCCTTTAGTTGCTGCTTTTTTAGAGGGCTTGGGAGTGAATAGTGAGCTTGCGAATGAATTAAACGATGAACGTGTTTGGGCACAAATGGGCGAGAGCTTGAGACACTTTTTAGTTGGCTCTATGGATTTAATTCGTCAACGTTCATTACTGAAAAATCAACTCAAGTTGAATCACACGACATTTCAGGTTGAACAAAATAACCCTTTGAAGTTCTCTGCTACGCTTGATGATGCTATTCAAAACTTATTTATTCGTAAAAGTTCAAGCTACTTACAGGCAAATAAAGCCGTTCAAGAGAGCTTTATCGACACCAAAGCTCATGAAAAAGGGCTGTTAGCAGGTGCCACCGGCGCGCTTTCTGGTGCATTAGAACAATTATCTCCTGATGGTATCAAGCAGCAAGTGCGTAACAAAGAGAGTATTTTAAATTACTTACCAACTTATTCTGACTCATCGAGTTGGGATATATATCAAAAATTACACGCTGAAATTATTGAAGATGTTGAAACAAAAGGTGTATTAGCATTATCTGAAGAATTTTTGCGAGCTTACAATAATCACAGTAAAGCGTGATATAAGGGAATAAAAGCATGTTAAAGTCCAAACTTACTTTTGCTGGAGCTCTATTAGTTTTTTTAGTTGGCTGCTCAACGGTTAATAAATTTGTACCACCGTCAACTGATCTAAATATTAATGTTGCCGCTGACGTAAACCCTGATATTTCAGGACGTCCTTCTCCTGTAGTTTTAAAAGTGTTTGAACTTAGTTCGCGAACTATTTTTGATACGCAAGACTTTTTTAGTCTTTATGATACACCAGAAGAAATTTTAGGACCTGACCTCCTAAAGAAGGATGAGTTAGAGTTACAGCCAGGGTCTAAGCTTGAGTATAAAATGAGCTTAAATAGAAACACACGATTCATTGGTGTTGTATTGGCGTACAGAGATATTGAAAAAGCACGTTGGCGTTCAGTTATTGAAGTAGATCCAACAGGTTATGACGATATCGATGTGAATGTAGAGTCGCTAGCGACTTACATGAGATGATTAAAAGGAATTAAAATGAGTGATTACACGCGGGTCGCATGGACAGAGGGCATGTTTTTAAGGCCCCAACATTTCCAGCAAGCAGACAAGCATACCTTCAGCACGATTAGGAAAATTATAGAAGCGAATGTTGCTGACTCGTGGGGCGTTGTTGATATCGATATTGACACAGGCTTATTGGTAACAGGGCAGTTCGCTGTTGATAGTCTAACGGCTGTTACCTCTGATTTGTGTCCAATCAACATGCCAAGTAATGAGCAGTTGCCTGCTCCGCTTGTGGTGCCAAAAAATACCTACAATGAAATTGTATGTTTAGCTGTTCCAGCGTTGAAAAGCAGTGGTATAAATTTAGCGACTGAAGAAGATGAGCTAGTTACACGATACCGAATTGCCGATTTATCGATTAGTGATGATAACTTAGGCTCTCAAGCGCAAGAAGTTATCCAGGTGGCACAGCTTCATAGCAAACTAATGTTAATGTCTGATGATACAGCCGGTTATGTAACATTGCCCCTTGCACGTATTAGTGAAGTAACGAACGAGGGGGCGATTAAGCTTGACTCTAAATACGTTCCGCCATGCTTGCAAGTTACTCATTGTAAACCGTTAATTGGACTTGTAAGAGAGATTGGCAGTTTGATAAAACAGCGCGCTGAAAGTATCTCTGGAAGATTATGTCAAGGGTATGCTGGCAGTGCGTCTGTGGCTGATTTCATCATGCTTCAAACACTTAACAAATACGACGCTGTTTTTGAAAGCTTATTAAGTCATTCTCATGTTCATCCAAGAGCATTTTATACGCGCTTAATTGAGATGGCTGGCGAACTTGCGACATTTAGTGCGGCCAATAAGCGTGTACCTGTCTTGCCTAAGTATGATCATGCAAATTTACAGTTTGTCTTTTCTGAGGTTGTAAGCTTCTTGTATCAATCTCTGAGTCAAGTTATTGAACAAACTGCAACCGAAATTAAGCTTGAACAAAGCAAGTTTGGTATTTCTTTTGGTGCCTTAAAAGATAAAAGTATTCTTGATTCGTCTCAGTTTGTGCTTGCAGTTAAAGCCAGTGTGCCGCATGAAGAATTACGTAAACTACTACCTTCACAAATTAAGATAGGTAGTGTGGAGACTATTCGTGACTTGGTAAATAACCAAATACCAGGGATTTCGATTAATAGTCTGCCAACAGCACCGCGTCAGGTTCCGTATCATGCGGGCTATCATTACTTTGAACTGAACAAACAAAGTGAACATTGGAATAAGCTAAAATCAAGCGGTGGGATTGCAATTCACTTGTCCGGTAACTATCCGGATCTTAACTTGGTTTTATGGGCTATTAGAAGCTAACAGAGGGAAGTTTCAATGGATGAAACAATAATTAAACCACGTCCAGGTCGTTTGAGCCGAGGCATGGAGGATGCAAATACTTCAAAATCGCATTCAGATAAAACAGTCGTATCGTTGAGTCAATCTGAAAGTGGAAGTGCACCTTTAAATAATATTTCAATATTCAAAAATGGTTTGCTTGAAGCCGCTAATGACTGCTTTTCTTTAGTGATTTTCATCAACCAATCTTCGGAAGTTGAAAATTTAGCGGCCTTGAAGCACCGAGCCATTGAGTCGATTAAACGTTTTGAAAGTACTTTGCGTGCCAAATCTATCGATTTGTCAGTGATAAATAATGCCCGATATTGTTTGTGTGCTGCACTGGATGAAGCTGCGTTAAATGCTAAGTGGAGCTCACTGGAGTGGGCAGAAGAAAGTTTACTATCAACATTCCACAAAGAGACGTTTGGCGGAGAATACTTTTTCACTCTGCTAGATGATGCCTTGCTACACCCTGAAGCAAACAAAGAATTTTTAGAACTACAGTACCACTGTCTAAATTTAGGTTTTAAAGGTAAGTATCGGGTTGATACCGGCGGCGATAGTAAGATAGATGATTATCGAAATCGCGTATACCACATTTTAAATCAACTAGATGGACCTCAAAGTAAATACCTAACTCCGTCTTGGAAGAGCCGTGTTGCAGCCGGTATGGAGTTAAGAAACCAGATCCCACTTTGGGTCGTTGTATCTGTTTTGACCCTACTCACATTGGCCGTGTATTTATTTTTTAATATGCGTTTGAATGAAAAAGTGGCGACGACAACGGATAATTTAAATTTAGTACATCCTATTTCATCTTCACAAACCGAAGACACGAAAGATACACAGCTTGATCTACTAACGCAGTTAATGCACACCGAAATACAACGTGGTGTAGTTAGTATCGAGCGTCAATCGGATCGAATTAGAATTACCATTAATAACGAAAGCCTCTTTAATGTTGGTGAAGCGTCGTTACGTCCTTCATTCCAACCAATATTAGAAAAGCTTGCGCTGAGCCTTGAGGGCACAAAAGGTAAAATTTTAATAACAGGTCACACTGATGACAGTCCAATAAGTACCAACCAGTACCCCTCAAATTGGCATCTGTCATTAGCAAGAGCAACGCAAGTTGCAAACTCTATGGCCAAAAATACAGGCTTAATGGGTAGGTTATGGCCAGAAGGAAGAGGTTCTGCGGAGCCCTTGGTGAGTAATGCCGATTCAAATCAGAAAGCATTGAATCGCAGAATTGAAATCGACTTACTTTTTTAATGGAGTTGCAATGAGTTTTATTCAAAAGTGCAAGCGTGCTATGTACGCGCTTACCTCTCGTAAAGTTATGATTGTAATTGGCTTTATAGCGCTCTTCTTATTGATCTGGTTTGGCGGTCCATTGATCTCTATTGCTGATTACACTCCTTTGGCAAGTGTTGCGGCACGCGCGATTCTGATACTCGCTATTCTATTAATTTATACCTTAACCAAGCTATTGCATCTAAGAAAGCAAAATAAACGCAACGAAAGCATGGCCGAAGAACTAATTGAGGTTGATGAAGGTGCTGGTGATGAAATCCAAGAGGAGATCAAAACATTAAAAGCACGTATGGTTGAGGCGATTGAATTACTTAAGAATGCCAAGTTATTCAATGGACGAAACATCTACCAATTGCCTTGGTATATCATGATTGGCCCTCCTGGTGCTGGTAAAACAAATATCATCAATAACTCAGGTCTTGATTTTCCGTTAAAAGATAAGCTTGGCACTGATTTAGTGCATGGTGTTGGCGGAACGCGAAACTGTGACTGGTGGTTCACCAATAAAGCCGTGATTATTGACACTGCAGGGCGCTATACAACACAAAATAGTCATGCTCTACATGATGCGAAAGCATGGCAAGGGTTTTTAGGCTTATTAAGAAAGTACCGCCCGAAAAGACCTATTAATGGTGTGGTGATTAGTATGGGCATCTCTGAATTAATGAACCAAACAAAAACAGAGAGAAACTTACACGCACGCGCCATTAAACAGCGCTTACAAGAACTACAAAGTCAACTTGGAATGACATTCCCCGTGTATGTTATTTTATCAAAAGTTGACCTAATTGAAGGGTTTAGAGAATTCTTTTGTGAACTCAGCGATGAAGAGTGTGAGCAGGTTTGGGGTGTTACCTTCGAACTTGATGCTAACTCTGACAATCAAATGGATGCATTTAATAAAGAGTTTCACGCGCTTATCTCTAATTTAACAACATTACTTAATCGACGTTTGATCAATGAACATGATCTAACGAATAGATCGAAGATCTTTGAGTTTCCTAAACAGCTTCGTGTTTTACAAAATGTAGGTTACTCATTCTTAAAAGAAATTTTCACACCTAATGCATACGAAAGTCTGCCAATTTTCCGCGGTGTTTATTTAACAAGTTCGACTCAAGAAGGCGTACCTTCAAACCTGTTAAACGAGCAAAGTTCGGTAAAGAAAGATTATATCAATCAAACAAGAAGTTTCTTTATTAAACGCTTATTAGAAAAAGTCATTTTTCCTGAGCAAAACTTAGCAAGCACTAACAAACACCATGAAAAGCAGAACAAGTGGCTACGTATATCTTGCTTAGTCGTAACGAGTGTCGTTTTATTAGGCTTGAGTATTTCATGGTATGTGAGCTTTTCGTGGAATAATGAGCTTATCGGTAAAACCGATAATGCGCTCAGTGAGTATCAAGCTCTTGATCAAAATACGGTCGATAAAGCGAATTTAATTGTGCTAAATCAGCGCTTTAATATGCTTAAAAATTTCCCTGTTAATCAGTTAGAAGCCGATGATTTTGAAGCGTATGGCTTTAGTAAAGTAGAACCTCTTACAGAGGCTTCACAGAAAGCATATATACGTTCATTAAAAACATACTTAGAGCCTTACTTATTAAATGCACTTACCTCTGAGATGACAGAGCAGGCTGATTATTTAAGTTATCTCTACGAAACCTTACGTTGTTATTTAATGTTCTTTGAACCTGAGCATTACAATAATGAAGATGTGCTTGCTTGGTTTAGTGCATATTACGAGAGAAACTTACCAGGTGATGTTAATTTCCAAACGCGTGCTGAATTATTTGAGCATACAAAAGCATTGTTAGAGCATGGTTTCTCTGAATCAGAAATTGATCATCAAGCCGTACGATTAGCGCGAGCTGAGTTAACTAAGTTACCTATTGCTGAACGTGCTTATCAAAGGTTACAAGCTGACTTTATCGACAGCAGCATTCCACCTTTCAAATTAACTGACATTATCAGCTATGAAAGTGCGAAACAGTTTAGCTTCCAAAACTCAGAATCAATCATGAAAAGTATTCCAGGCCTTTACACCTATAATGGCTATCATGGCATCTTCAATGTCGAGAAAAGTAAGATGTTGGGTAATTTGATGGCAAGTAGCTGGGTTTATGGTGAAGAAGCGTCAGGGACCTATGATATTTCGAAAGCAGATATAGAGAAAAAGCTTGAACAGAAATATTTCCAAGATTACATCTATTATTGGCGCTCGTTTATTAATGAGCTTACGCTAAATGAGTTTAACTCGCCTAATGAAGGCGTCAGAGTTACTGATGTGTTAGCGGGTCCAGAAACCCCAATAAAAAATATCATTACCACAGTACAAAAGAATGTGCGTTTAACGAAGCTACCTATCTCAGAAAATCAAAAAGCAGCCGGTAAGGTTGCGGCGAATGCTGCTGAAGTTGCAATGCATACTAAGGCTAATAGACTTAAGCGCTATTTGCCAAATGAAGCACCACAGTTTGATATAAAGCTTCCGGGTTATCAGGTTGAAGAAGCTTTTAGTGATATTTTAGAAATTGATGAGCAGCAACTTGAACAGATTCAAGCAAGTTTAAGAGAGTTAAATATTTACTTAAATCAACTTGATAGAGGCGGGTTACTAAAATCATCTGTAAAAAATCAATTAAGTGGTAAGAGTAAGCCTGAGTTCCTTAGTCAATTAGAGTTCCAGAGTAAAGGGTTACCTTATCCTGCGAACAACTGGTTATTGAATATCAGTCAAGATACATCAAATATAACCAGAAGCAGTGCAAATCGTCACTTGAATGAAATATGGAAAAGTACTGTATTACGCGAGTACAACGATGCAATTGTTGGTCGTTATCCGTTTGTTTCGACTTCATCTAAAGAAGTAAATCTTAAAGATTTCTCAGACTTTTTTGGCCCAGATGGCACAATCGATAGCTTTTTTAATACTTATATTGCACCAAGTGTCGACACCAGTAAGAGCCCTTGGCGATTCGAAAAGAATATTGGTGTAAGCAAGTCAGCATTAGAAATGTTTGAAAAAGCCGCCAAAATTCGCGAAGTATTTTTTGATGGTAACAGCAAAACACCGCGCATTGAATTTGGTTTAAAACCATTAAAGTTAGATCAAACAGTTTCCAGTTTCATGCTAGAAATAGATGGGCAATCAATGATTTATCGTCATGGTCCACCTAAAGTTAAAAGCATCGTTTGGCCTGGTGATGTCGCTCAAAATAAAACCCGTATTGTGTTTACTCCACCATATGGAGGACGCACTATTAATGCCAGTTACGAAGGTGAATGGTCTTTGTATCGTATGCTAGACGACTTACAGGCGAAAAGAGCACAGACAGAAAAGGATTTGCAGCTGCAATTTTCATTGCAAGGAAATAATGCGACGGTTGAGTTACTGCCGAAATCGATTAGACATCCATTCTGGAACGCAAGTATAGAGAGTTTTTCATGTCCGACCAGGCTTTAAAGTTAGGCTACTTGGGTAAGGTCCCCTTTCTGGGCGACTTTGTCCAAGATGGTATTTGTCAGCAATTTAGTGAGCATTGGGAACATTGGTTACAAGCTGCTATTGCTGTAAGCAAAGAGCAGCTCGGTTCACAGTGGCAGGAGCGATACTTGACCAGTCCTGTATGGCATTTTGCATTATGTGAAAATGTTGTCACTGAGGATAGAAAAGTAGGCACATTACTGCCAAGTGTTGATGCCGTTGGCAGACATTACCCGTTTACCGTCGTGATAGACACGCAGCAGTTACCAATGAAGGCTTTACATTCAAACTTGCTTTCATTGGAGTACGAAGATGCGGTGCTATCAGTGCTTGAAGAGAGCGTTGACTTAAGTGTGTGGCGTAAAAAAGTGCTGGGTACATTACAAAATACGCCTGTGGTGAAAAAACGTTTTAGTAAGCATACTTCACCAGATGAGAATAAATCAGCGATAGCTTTTGAGTTTCAAGGGGTTGAGCTTGGCGACGAATCATTAGAGGACATTTTACATAGCTTACTCACAAGTAAGTATGGCGATTACAGTGTTTGGTGGACACATGGTTCGATAAACATTAAACCAGTGGTATTTATTACTGCTGGATTACCGCCTGTTAATCAGGTTGCAGCAATGCTAGATGGCCGATGGCAGCATTGGGAGTGGAATTATACTCAGGTAAGAGAGCGTGAATAAAAATTATACAAGTTATGCGGTGTCTCATCGAGGTGCAGTAAGGCAGTTAAACGAAGATGCTTATGTTGAGCTAAATAAGTTTAATATTTGGGTTGTCGCTGATGGTATGGGTGGCCATGAGGCTGGTGATTTTGCAAGCCAAATGGTTGTTGATGTTATTAAGAATGAAGTTGAATCATTACCAGCTTCTTCCATATCAACAATCATCCTTATTAACGCGATAAAAAAAGCAAACCAAAAGTTGTTTGAGTACAGCACTGACTACCTATCGAATAAAACCGCAGGGAGCACGGTCACTGTTTTGCTTTTGAAGGATGACAAATACTATGTACTTTGGGTGGGTGATAGTCGCATTTATCTATACCGTAACGGCGGCTTATCACAAGTCTCTCGGGACCACAGTCAAGTCAATGACCTTATAGATGAAGGTGTTTTATCTGAAGCAGAAGCAAGGCATCACCCTTTAGCGAATGTGATAACACGTGCTGTAGGTGTGCAAGATGAAGTTGATGTTGATTTTAAAGAAGGTGATTTGCGCAGCGAAGACATTTTTTTGCTCTGTTCGGATGGCTTAACTGGAGAATTGAACGACTCAGAGATAAGTCTTGCGTTAGAACCAAAAAATATTATTGATTCTGGCATGGCACTAATTCACTCTTCGCTTGTGCGTGGCGCAAAAGATAATGTGACATTTATTTTAGTGAAGAATGAAGGGGTTAACTCTTGTGCTAATCAAAAGTTAACGCTTGATGATTTGACTATCCCGATGTTGTCAAGAAAGTAAGTTTTGTTATTTTTATTAACTCCATCATAAATATGGTTTTATTATTTATTTTGGTTGTTATAATTGAAATTGTGTATTTATAAGAGCGATGTTCTCTTGTAATCTTAAATAAGAAATGTAATATACCATATCGTTTCTTTTTTAGGTGTAAAATGGAAGGTAATAAAGGCAATGGAATGTTCACACTTGAAGAATATATAGCCCCTATCTCAGAAGAGCATTTTGCGGGTATTGAACCTCGCTCAGATGTGTCTCCAACATCAACGTATTATTCTCTGAAAGATTTAAGAAATCAGTTGCGTGCAGCTGAGCGCTTAGCGCTTGTTGATGATGAAGGAATTGCATCTATAGCACGTGATTGGTTGCCATTACTTGACCAATGTAGCAATGCGTTAAAAACCGAAAGTAAAGATATTGAATACTTAGCTTGGTTCATTGAAGCAATGTGTAGAGTACACGGTTTCAAAGGCTTAGCCTTTGCTTTTCGTGCCGCGCATGAGCTAATCGAAAATCATTTCGATGAATTATACCCATTACTGGATGAAGACGATGAGATATCCGATAAAGTCTCTGCATTAATAGGTTTAAATGGTGTTGCGAGTGAAGGTGCGCTAATTATCCCTATTAAAAGTATTCCACTGACAGAAAGCCATAACTATGAACCATTTACTTTCTGGGAATATCAACAAGCTTACGACACCTCTAGGTTAAGTGACGAAAAACGTGAAAAGAAAATAGCGCAAGGCGCTATTGATTTTGATGTCATCGAAAAAGGCGCCCAAGAAACGCCCGTTGAGTATTTTGTTGATTTAAAGAATGGCATTGAAAATGCGCTGACAGAGTTTTTACAACTGAGTGCATCACTTGATAAAGCAACAAACCAATCACAGCCAACTTCTTATATTAAACAAGCGCTTGAACAATGCTTAAATGCTGTACTTCATCTTGGTGCAGATAAGCTGTCTGCGCTTGAACAGCAAGTTTTAGAAGAACAACAAGATATTGCTGAGGAAGATGAGTCTCAAGAGTCATCTTCTGCGAGCACCAGCAAAAGTGATAATGGTGCAATCACCAGCCGTGAAGGCGCAATTAAAAAATTACAAGAAATAGCTCTCTACTTTAGAAAGACAGAACCACATTCACCTATGTCTTATACCATTGAGCAAGTTATTCGATGGAGCGAATTGTCGTTACCAGAGCTATTAAATGAATTAATAACCGATAGTGATGCTAGGACTGGATACTTTAAGCTGTCTGGCATCAAAGTTAGCGAAACAGAAACCGAGTAAAAGGAGTTTTGAATGAGTATCCACGACAAATTAAAACGTGTTCGTAAACCACGAGTCCACATTACCTATGATGTAGAAACTGAAGGCGCAGTTGTAAAAAAAGAACTCCCTTTTGTTGTTGGTGTAATGGGTGATTTTTCTGGCCACAATAAAGAAGTATTAAAGCCATTAAAAGACAGACGATTTATTCAAATTGACCGTGACAATTTCAATGATGTTTTAAAGAAAATGAGCCCTTCGCTACAGTTAAATGTAGACAACACTTTAACGGATGATGGCTCACAATTCAGTGTTGATCTGAACTTTAAAACGATTGATGACTTTGAGCCTGCGGCTGTTGTTAACCAAGTTGAACCACTACGTAACCTAATGGAAACACGCAACAAGTTACGTGACTTAATGACAAAGATTGACCGCTCTGAAGAGTTAGAGAATGTGTTAGAAGAAGTACTGAGCAACACAGCGAGTCTTGACTCTATTGCGAAGGAATTAAAAGTTGAGGAGTCTGAAAAATGAGCACCGAAACGTTAGCACAAGATGTAGAAAATACAGCAACAACTGAGTCGGCGTCGTTATTAACGCAAGCGATTGGCGCAACAAAACAAACTGATGCAAGCAGAGCTGAAGAGTTATTACGTACGCTAACTGAAGAAGCATTGAAGGGCACTGTGCAATGGAATAAAAACATGACAGTGACGTTTAATGAAGCCATTCAGCTGATTGATCAAAAAATATCAAAACAGCTCAGCGTCATCATGCACCACGAAGACTTTCAAAAGCTTGAAGGTTCATGGCGTGGTCTAAGTCACTTAGTGATGAACTCAGAGACCAGCTCAACGCTTAAAATACGCGTGCTTAACATGAAGAAAAAAGAACTTCATAAAGATTTAAGTAAAGCGGTTGAGTTTGACCAAAGCCAGACATTTAAAAAGATTTATGAATCAGAGTTTGGTACACCAGGTGGTGAACCTTACGGCACGATTGTTGGTGACTTTGAATTCACAAATCACCCAGAAGATGTTGAAACATTAAGCTTAATGTCTAATGTTGCAGCAGCAGGTTTCTGTCCGTTTATTTCTGCGTCATCACCTTCTTTATTCGGTTTTGACAGCTGGGAAGAGCTAACAAAGCCTAGAGATCTAGAAAAAGTATTTGAGTCACTTGAATACACTAAATGGCGCTCGTTCAGAGACAGCGATGATTCTCGCTTTGTATCGCTTACTATGCCACGCTTCTTATCTCGCTTACCTTACGGTGCGGCGTCTAAGCCAGTAGAAGAGTTTAATTTCGAAGAGTTCACAGTTGATCCGATTGATGGCCGTTCTGTGAATACTGATAACGGTGATTACTGTTGGAGTAATGCGGCATACGCAATGGCGACCAACATGACAAAAGCGTTCTCTCAGTATGGCTTCTGTACAGCTATCCGCGGAGCGGAAGGTGGTGGTAAAGTTGAAGGCTTGCCAACCCATATTTTCACAAGTGATGATGGTGATCCGGATCTTAAATGTCCAACTGAAATCGGTATTACTGACCGTCGTGAAGCAGAGCTAAGCAAACTTGGTTTCTTACCGCTTTGTCATTATAAGAATACTGATTATGCGGTATTCTTTGGTGGCCAGTCTTGTCAGAAGCCACAAGTTTACTCAACGCCAGATGCAACAGCAAATGCTGCAATTTCAGCACGTCTACCATACTTGATGGCAACATCTCGTTTTGCTCATTACTTAAAAGTAATGGCACGCGATAAAATTGGTAGTTTCATGGAAGCAGAAGACGTTGAGTCTTGGTTAAACCGTTGGATCCTGTCATACGTGAATGCGACTGAGGGTGGTGGTCAAGATATCCGTGCGCGTTACCCATTAGCGGATGCAAAAGTATCTGTAAAAGAAATACCAGGTCAACCTGGTGCGTACAACGCAGTTGCGTGGTTACGTCCATGGTTGCAAATGGAAGAGCTAACTTCGTCACTAAGATTAGTAGCGAAGATCCCTGAGATTGGCTAATACCTATGTGCATTAAGGATGATGCAAAATGAACTCTGAAGAGTTTTCATTCATAGAATCAGATGCTGTATTGAATCGCAATACAGCATCTAATATTTGTGATAACAGTGCTTTATTGGAACGTTTTCTCAATGAGAAAGACACCTATAAGGCACTGTTGCTATGGCTTGAAGGCTCATCAGATTCACCATTAATATGGAACAAAGAATCAGTTGGTTCATATTTACAACATACCATTGTCAAAATAGACGCACTTATATCTAAGCAATTAGATCAAATTTTACATCACCCACAATTACAACGCTTAGAAGCAAGTTGGCGTAATTTGTGGTGGTTAGTAGGACAAACCGAACTTCACGACAAAGAAAAAAAAGTGAAGTTGCGTGTACTTAATTGCGATTGGATTACGCTATCTCGTGATGTAAATAAAGCGATCGACTTTGATCAAAGTAGTTTCTTTCAACTTATTTATCAAAATGAATTTGACCGCCCAGGTGGAGAGCCATTTGGTGTGCTTATTGGTGATTATGAAATTACCAATGGGTATACAAAAGGGACGATTTATAACGACATAGATACGTTAAAAGAAATATCTAAAGTAGCCGCTGCCTCTTTTTCACCTTTTATAAGTTCAGCTTCGGCAAACTTATTCGGTGCCGATAGTTTTGCTGATCTTGGCTATTACTTCGATTTGTATAATCAATTCGAACAAGTTGAATATGTTAAATGGCGAAGTTTTCGGCAGATGGAAGATTCACGCTTTGTAGGGCTTGTTTTACCCCATGTGCTGGCGCGTGCCCCCTATAAAAATGATGGCACTCGCAACCAAGATTTTGCTTATCAAGAGCGAATAACCAGCCCTGAAACCGAAATGCTTTGGGGCAATGCAGCTTATCAGTTTGTATTAACGCTTGTTCGTGCTTACTCAGAAAGTGGCTGGTTTGGTCAAATTCGTGGCATTGAGCCAGGTAAGGTTTCCAAAGGCATCGTCACAGGGCTTACGAAAAACTATTATTCGACAGATGTTTACAGAAAAGAAGCAAAACCACCGCTGGATTTAATTGTAACGAGTAAATTAGAAAAACAATTTTCAGAGCTGGGTTTTATCCCTGCATCATCTGTGACGAATACTGAGCACTTAGTTTTTTATAGTAATGCTTCGGTGCAACAGGCTAAGTACTACGACAGTGAAGTTTCAACAGTCAATGCGCGCCTGTCATCCATGCTGCAATATATTTTATGTGTGTCACGATTTGCCCATTATTTAAAATTACTTGCCCGCGACCGTGTTGGCTCGTACAGCACAGCCCAAGCATGTGAGCAAGGGTTGCAATCGTGGGTGAATAATTACACTACGGCGTCTGACTCCGCGTCGGAGCATATTCGTAGTAAATACCCTCTTGCGAATGCAAAAGTGAGAGTGACCGAAAATAAATCGAGGCCAGGGCATTATTTTTCAGTTTTGCAACTACAGCCGCATTTTCAACTTGATCAAATGATATCGAGTATCAAATTAGTGACTGAGCTCAGTCCTCACCACCAAATAAAGGAATAAAAATGAGAGAGATCCATGCACTCATCAGAAACGGAAAATTAAAAGAAGCACTTGAGTATTGTGCTGAAAAATTAAAAGATGATCCGCTTAATTTTGACATCAGAAGTGCCTACACGGAATTGTTATGTGTAAATGGTGAATTAGAAAAGGCAGATAAACAGCTTGATTTTATGGTAACCAAGTCACCAGAATTTGCTGTAGGTGCTGTTAATTTAAGACACCTGATTAGAGCAGAGCAGGCAAGACAAGACTTTTACGCGGGTAAAGCTGCACCCAAGTTATTTCATGATGCAAATGAGCTAGATGAAGCTTTTCTGGAAATGCACATCAACTTACTAGCTAACGATATTGATAAAGCTACTGAGATTGCAGCGCAAGTTGAGCAGCTTCGTACTAACACAGTTGAAGATCAACAAGCTGCCATCCGAGACCTAGATGATTCGATTAATCCGTATTTAGAGATACTTGGAACGAATGGTGAGTTTTATTTAGCTCGCTTTGATGAAATTGAAAAGCTTGAGTTCGAACCTGTTGATTCAATTGTTGAACAAATTTGGTTGCGCGCTGAAGTTATCATCAAAAATGGCCCAAGTGGTACAGCTCATATCCCTCTCGTTTACCCGTATTCTGAAACGGAGCTTGAGAAGCTAGGGCAAGTGACTGAATGGCAAGAATTAAGCGAAAACTTGATTCAAGGTAAAGGAATGAAAATGTTTTATGCAAATGATGAAGCCATTCTTATTTCTGACCTTGGTCGTTTCATCGCTTAACGAGTGTTCGCATAATCATGATTGAAAGCAAACAGTCGCTCAAAGCTTCGATTCTAGACCGTTTAATTGACGATGAGCCTGAAATTCAGGAGTCGCCACAAAGAACGGATGGAATTAGTCTATCTCAGTTAAAAAATTCAGTGCGACGAGATATGGAAGCTTTGCTTAATGCTCGTATTCAATGGCATACATGGCCTAGTCAGTATACTGAGCTTGCGACATCTTGCTTATCTTATGGGCTCCCCGACTTTTCGAGTATGTCTGTGAGCTCTCATGAGGGGCGACTCGTGTTGTGCGAAAAAGTACGCGATGCCATTTTACGATTTGAGCCGCGTTTCATTGAAGTTGAAGTGTTAGTTGACGAAGAGTTGCCAATTAATCGTGTGTTAAACCTAAGAATAAATGCATTGTTATATGCCGATCCTGAGCCTGAGTTTATTAGTTTTAACTCTGAGGTTGAGCCGGTTAGCCTTGGCATGAAAATTTTCGAGTCTTCACTATGAATGATGAATTATTAAAATATTATAACCGTGAGTTGGCGTATGTTCGCCACTTAGGTAAAGACTTTGCTGAGAAATACCCAAAGGTTGCTGGAAGGCTAAAACTCAGTGATGAAACGATTGAAGATCCTCATGTTTCAAGGTTGGTTGAATCATTTGCGTTTTTGACAGCCAACATCAGACAAAAGCTTGATGATAGTTTTCCTGAACTTACAGATGCACTATTAGGTCAGCTCTATCCTGATTACCAAGCACCTATCCCTTCACTGTCTGTTATTAAGCTTGAGTCAGAAAACTTATCGACAACAGGTATCGTCATACCGAGAGGAAGTGAAGTCGAAACCAATGTTGAAAACATGAAGCAGTGTAAGTTTAAAAGCTGCTTTGACACCAACCTCTGGCCAGTTGAAATCACGGCGGCTCAATTTGATAATAGTCCGTTTATTGCACCAAAACCAACTTGGAATGAGCCTGCAAAAGCCATTTTCAAAGTACAGCTCACAGGTGAGTACGAAGGAGTACCGCTGCATGAGACTGAGCTTAATAATCTAAAAGTATTTATACATGGGCAGTGGCATTTTTCATTAAAAGTGTACGAATTATTATTCAAACACTGTATTGGTATTGCCGTTGATAATGGCGATGAAGGTGTTCACTATCTGTCAAATGAGCATTTAAAGCCTGTTGGTTTTGAGCACGATGAGGCTGTAGTGCCTTATTCATTACGCTCTTCATCTGGCTTTAGGTTATTGGTTGAACACTTTATTTTTCCTGAAAAGTTTAAATTTTTCGAATTACAAAATATTCGTCATGTGTTGCCGCGTGATTCAAACACAACGACCTTGTATTTCTATTTAGATACAGAGTCTACAGAGCTAGAAAAACAAGTTGATAAAGACATGTTCTTATTGGGATGCACACCCATTATTAATATGTTTGAACAAGAAATTGAGCCGATCAGACCTGAGCTAAGTGAATACGAGTACAAGCTTGCACCACGTTATATCGATTCTGAAATATCTGAAATCATAAGCATTGAAGAAGTCGTGGCATTTGACCATAAGGGTAATAAACAAATCGTTACGCCTTTTTATGGGCAAACACACCCTAAATATCAAGAACATAAAGATCTATTTTGGCATACACGCCGTGAAACCGCTTTATGGGCTGGCGGCTATGCAGAGGCGGGGACAGAAACCTATTTATCTTTGGTTAATGGTGGCTTTGAAAATAGTGCCCAAGAGCTGAGTGAAGGCAATAGTGTGTTAACCGTGCGCGCTCAATGCAGTAACCGAAATCTGCCAGCAAGCTTACCGTTTGGTGATGATGAGCTTGGTTTGTCTATGCCAAAACGGGGTGATGTAATTAAAAAAATTAGGTGTTTAGTGGCACCTACTCACGCAGTCAGACCAGTATTAGGAAGTAGCACGCGTTGGCAGCTAATTAATCACCTCACCATTGATTCATTTAGCGGTGAAAACGCAGTCGATAAGTTGAAAGAAACACTTAGATTATATGATTTCAAAGCAACGCCACAATCAAAAGGCATGATCGATAATATCTACAATGTAAAAATTGAGCCTGCAACGGCGCGTGTAGTGCAAAATGGTCGAGTGGCGTTTGCATCTGGCACAGATATCGAAATTACCTTTGCAAATGATGATTTCTCGGGCAGTGGTGTATTCTTTTTTGCATCTGTTTTAGATTGTTTTTTCTCACAATTTGCTTCAATTAATAGCTTCACCCGTTTGAGTTTAAAACTCAAAGAGCAAGATCGAGTTTACCATCAATGGCCTGCTCGGGTTGGTTCTGGGGTTTTACTATGATTGATAAGTTACTGCACAGTGCAACTCAAACTGATTTTTATAAAGCGGTGTTCATTATTGAATCACAGTTACAAGAATCTGCGCAGCAGTATCGTAAGGTTGGCTATGACAGTCATCCTAAGCTAGAACTTATTCGTTTTTCGGCCACTCAAAAATTTGGTTTTGCCGGCAACGCGATCACAAATCTAAAGTCATCAGGAACATACGAAGGCGCCACAAAATTTAATATGGAAGTCTCATTTATGGGAATGACGGGATGCTCTGGTGCGTTGCCTCATTTTTATAGTGAGTTGGTGATGCAAAGGTTGCGCTTTAAAGACACAACCATGCGTGATTTCTATGACATGTTTAATCATCGCTTAGTCTCTTTATATTATCGTGCTTGGAAGAAGTATAAGCCCACACTTAACTTTGCCAATAAAGAGCATGACCAACATACAAAGATCTTATCTTTGTTAAGCGGTGGTCGTGCCCCGCATCAGTTGTATTTTGGTGGTTTATTTAGCCGAAGAGCACGTAATGCTGCTGATTTGCGAAATATTCTCGCTTTCTATCTCGATTGTGATGTTGAAATCGCGCAGTTTGTTGGCCAGTGGCAACCATTAAAACAAAGCGAACAAACACAAATAACCAGTACGGGTTTTAATGCAAAGCATGCGCGTTTAGGTGTAGATGCGATGGCAGGAAAGCAAGTATGGGATATTTCTACAAAAGTGAAAGTGATTGTTAAACCAAAAGATGCAAAGCAAACAACGCGTCTTTTGCCGCGCAGAGATTTATACGATCTTGCACACAAAATAACGAAAGATTTTCTCGGTAATCAAGTTCAACATGAGCTGGTTATTAAGTCGAATTTTTATGAATTAGATGCAACACAACTAAAAGAAGAGCGTTTTCAATTAGGCTGTAATAGCTTTCTTTTACCGCAAAGTGGTGTTCGTAAGGGAAACGTCACTGAGTTGTCGTTTAAAGGATAAATAAATACAAGGAAATATTATGTCTACCATGACACTAAATAAACTAGTTGAAAAGCTAAGTCCTGAATGTAAAAAAAGTCTTGAGCTAGCTGTTGCTATTTGTAATAGCCGCAGCCATTTTACTGTTGAACTAGAGCATTGGATTTTAGCATTGCTTGAACAGCAAGTTGATGACCTTAGACTCATTTTAAGTGCTTACGATATTGATGAAGATAAACTGAAGCACGACTTAAATAAGTCACTTGAATCGCATAAAACAGGGTGTAACTCATCACCTAGTTTATCAATTCATGTAACAAGCTTATTGAAACAAACTTGGCTAAGTACAAGTATTGAGTTTACAGACACACAAATACGCAGTGCCTACATTATTTATACGCTAGTGAAAGACGATACGTTAGCAAGCGTTGTCAGCCGTTGTAGTAAAGAGTTCAATAAAATAGATGCAGGGCAACTTTTACATGCTTGGCCAGAACTGGTTACTAAGTCGAATGAGGTAAACCCTGCTTCACAGACACAACACGATGCGCCGGTAAATGTGTCATCGAAAACACCTAATCTGGATCAGTTTACAGTTGATTTAACGGCGCAAGCTAAAGCAGGCAAGATTGATCCTATCTTAGGCCGCGATTTTGAAATCCGCCAAATGGTCGATATTCTTACCCGCCGCAGACAAAACAACCCAATTTTAACGGGCGAAGCTGGGGTAGGTAAAACTGCGGTAGTTGAAGGTTTAGCACTGCGTATAGCGCAAGGAAGTGTTCCTGAAGTATTAAAAAATGTAAAAATACATACTTTAGATCTTGCACTATTACAAGCTGGCGCAGGTATGAAAGGTGAGTTTGAAAATCGCTTAAAGTCACTTATTTCAGAAATTAAAAATGCCCCTTACCCAGTTATCCTTTTCATCGATGAAGCACACACTATGATCGGCAGCGGTGGCCAAGCGGGTCAAAATGATGCGGCAAATTTATTAAAGCCTGCACTAGCGCGTGGTGAGTTAAGAACGATTGCTGCAACAACATGGGCTGAATATAAGAAGTTTTTCGAAAAAGATGCTGCATTAGCAAGACGTTTCCAAGTCGTTAAAGTGGAAGAACCAACACCAGAAAAAGCCATTGCTATGTTACGTGGCTTAGTGCCAGTGATGGAAAAACACCATAATGTATTTATTTCTGAGCAAGCATTAGAAAGCGCTGTTAACTTATCTCACCGCTATATCATTGGCAGACAACTGCCAGATAAAGCGGTCGGCTTACTGGATACTGCATGCGCGCGCGTTGCTATGAGCCAAGCATCTAAACCTAACTCGATCGAAAAGCTAGAAAACGAGCAGTCAGAAATTAAATCTCAAATTGCTATGTTAAGCCGTGAACAGCGTACAGGCCTTGATCACAGCGAGATACTTGCAACACTAAACGAAAAAAGTGAGCAAATCTCTCAGCAGCTTGAACCTCTAAAAGAGCAATTTGAGAGTGAAATGTCATTAATTAAAGACGTAAAAGAAGTACTTACTGCGCTTAACGATGATGACAATGACAACGCTGAGGAAATTCAGAAACTGCAGCAGTATAAAGAGAACCTTGCACAATTTGATTCGAATATGGTGCATTGGCAAGTAGATGATGAATTAATTGCCCAAGTTATTTCTGATTGGACTGGTATTCCTGTAGGTAAAATGCATGAAGATGAAGTTATCAGTGTTTTAAAACTTGCTGATACCATGAAACAACGTGTTGTAGGCCAAGACCATGCGCTCGATCTAATTGCAAAAGTTGTGCAAACATCGAAAGCACACTTAGCCGATGAAAGCCGTCCTAATGGTATCTTTATGTTGGCAGGCCCAAGCGGGGTAGGTAAAACAGAAACTGCGCTTTCTTTAGCGAACGAAGTGTATGGTAGTGAAGAAAATATCACCATCATTAATATGTCTGAGTATAAAGAAGAGCATAAAGTGTCGCTGTTACTTGGTTCTCCTCCTGGTTATGTTGGCTACGGTGAGGGCGGTGTATTAACAGAAGCTATTCGTCGTAAACCTTATAGCGTAATTTTGTTAGATGAAATAGAAAAAGCACACCCAGGTGTTCACGATATTTTCTATCAAGTATTTGATAAAGGTACAATAAAAGATGGTGAAGGTAGAGATATCGACTTCAAAAATACCATCATAATCATGACTTCAAACGTGGGTACCGACACCACAATGAGCTTATTTGAGGATGAGGAGACTGCACCAAGCATTGCCGGTCTGCAAAAAGCATTACAAAATGATTTGTTAGATGTGTTTAAAGCAGCATTCCTTGGTCGCATAAATGTTATTCCTTACATTCCACTAAGTAAGAGCACTCTTGCAGATATAGCAAGACTGCAATTGAATAAAATATGTAAGCGAGTCAAGAATAATTATAATTCTGAGCTTGTATACTCTGATTGCGTTATTGATTATATAGTTAGTAATTGCAATGACTCTGGTTCGGGTGCTAGGAATATACATACATTGTTGCAAAATAATGTATTGCCACTTTTATCGAAGAGATTACTTGATAACATAGTTTCAGGTGAGCAGTTAAATGAGATATCATTATTTATTAATGATGGTAACTTTGATTTTAAAGTAAGTTAATTATTAATCATAAGTTTTCTTGTTTCTTTTTTTGAGTCGGATTATAATTTCTCCGTCTTCATTAATTGATGGAACATTGAGACATTGTCTTCGTCTAGGGAAAGGATTGAGAAGACCCTTTCGTTGCGCAGTTAAAGATAGTGATTTCAAAGGAATTTTGGGTAACCAAAAGTAAATAATCCAGTTTAATGGATAAAATTTATAAATTAAAAAGGAGCATTATCATATGCAAGCAAATACATATTTAAAATACGGTTCAATTAAAGGTGAAACTACAGCTGAGTCTTTCAAAGACTTAATCACGGTTTTATCACTAGATTGGAATGTAAGTCGTGAAATTTCAGCTCACACAGGTACAGCAATGGACCGTGAGTCTAGCTCAACTCGTTTAGGCGATGTAACTATCACTAAACTTCAAGATAAAGCGTCTCCGGACTTATTCAAAGAAGCAACTATTGGTAAAGGCTTACCAGCTGTTTTCCATATCACTAAACAAGGTGATAAAGTTGAAGAAATCATGAAAATCGAATTAACAGATGCAATGATTTCTAGCTACTCTGTATCAGTTCAAAACGATCGCCCAATTGAAACTATCACTATCAGCTACACTGAAATGATGATGACAGTGACGCCTACTGATGATAAAAACAACATCACTGCACCACTTGTTTATGGTTACAGTGGCGTTAAAGGTCAGCAAATGTAATTTTTTGCAAAACCGACTAGCTCTGAGTTTTACTCAGAGCTTTTTTGATCTGTAGGAATAGGAAGCAAGGAATGCAAAAAGCAACACAAGATAAAAATGTAATTCAGATAAACACCCCAGCAGGCAAAGACGCACTGTATTTGACTCGACTCGTCGCACAAGAATCGATGTCAGATTTGTTTGTGATGTCAGTGAATATGTTTACTATTGGGACGCAAATCGCACATGAAGATCTTGTTGGTAAGCCTGTTTCCATAAAAGTTCGAAATGCCGACGGTGCAGGTGAGCGATACTTTCATGGTATTGTTAGCCAGTTGGTATCTAACGGAAGCCGCACGGCTGATGTAGACGAACAAAAGAATTATATTGATTATCACGCAACGATTGTTCCTTACGCAGCGTCAATGCGTAACAGAAAAAACAGTCGTATTTTTCAAAAGAAAACCATTCAAGATATTTTTGCTGATTTATTTGGTCAGCATAATGTTGCATTCAAAGATAACACCACTAAAACGTACCCTAAGTATGAATATTGTGTTCAATATCAAGAATCTGACTTTGACTTTATTCAGCGATTACTACAACAAGAAGGGATTTTTTACTTCTTCGAACACAGTAAAAGTAATCATACTTTGGTTCTTGCCGATGATATCACTGCCTATGAAGAGTGCGCAGAGGCTAAAGTTGTGTTCAGCTCTGGCCATTTAAGCGAGTCTCATGTCAATAAATGGCAAGGTGGCTTAAGTTTAGCACCTGGCAGCTACAAACGAATTGGTTATGATTTTAAGCAACCGCCAAGATACCCAGATGGTGATCACGCTAAAGCTGATTTACCCACTCAGTCGGTTGCAGAAGTATTTGAATACACAGGCGAAGCAGAAACGCATCCTCGTGCTGCAAATTTAGCGGCACTGCAGCTAGAGTCACTCCAGCGAAATATGAAATTAAGTAGTGGTCGAAGTGACTGCCGATCTTTTTCTGTTGGTAAACTGTTCAGTTTTAAAAAGCATGAAGATCCGCGTCTAGAGGGCAAAACATTTGCAATTACCTCATTGCTAACCGCGATCACGGTGCCAAACCAATCTGGCGGACAACAATCTCAAACTGAAGAAGTTTTTTCTAACCACTTTGAGTGTGTTCCAAAAGATGTGCCTTACCGTGCAGCCCATATTAAAAATAAACCTGTTATAAACGGTGTACAAACGGCCATCGTGACGGGTGACAGTGCCGATGAAATTATGATCGACCAGTATGGTCGTGTAAAAGTGCAATTTGATTGGGACCGTGAAGGTAAAAAAGATTCTCAAAGCTCGTGTTGGATTAGGGTTGCTCAAAATTGGGCCGGTAAAAAATGGGGCGCATTCTTTTTCCCTCGCGTTGGACAAGAGGTGTTGGTTGACTTCATAAATGGTGACCCTGACCAACCGATTATTAGCGGCGCGGTTTATAACGCCGATCTAATGCCTCCGTATGCTTTGCCTGCTGAAAAAACACAAAGTGGTATAAAAACTCGCTCTACAAAAGAAGGTGGGGCCGATAACTTTAATGAGCTGCGTTTTGAAGATAAAAAAGGCAGCGAATTAGTTTACATGCAAGCAGAAAAAGACAAACAATTGTATGTAAAGAACGATCAAAAAGAAAAAATTGATAACGATCGTTTTCTAGAAGTTGGCAACAACGATGACGCGAAAATAAAAGTAAATCGTACGGTTGATATTGGCGATAATGACACGTTAAAAGTGGGTAAAACACTTAATATTGAAGCTGGAAAAGAAATCGTTATTAAAACGGGCTCAGCAAAAATAACGATGAGCAGCAGTGGTAATATTGCCATTGAAGGCACAAATATTGATATTAAAGGCAGTAATGTAAAAGTAGATGGCAGTGCAATTACACTCTCTGCCGGCATGATTAAGCTGAATTAAGCTATGGAACTGATTACAACTTTTCAAACAGGTGCTGTTCATGGAGCTGCTAGCAGCGGCTTTACAGTGTATTGTCGCTATGGTTTACCGCATTTAGTGTGTTTATCGGTAAACCGTCCGGATGATCCTTTTTTGAGTCTGCCAATTGATTACTTTAAAGGCCATGATGGTTATTTTGCTGAGCAATTTTTTTATAACCTTCATCCTAATTTGAACAGTAGTAATGTGCTTTCTTATGTATATCAATATGCGACACAGACCAGCTCAATCATAAACGACTTATCTTATGATGACATCGTAGAAGAGCTAGCGAAGCTTGTGAGTGTTAATAAGTTACAAGTTATCCCTCTGTACGATTAATGGATGTGAAAACAAGGAATAGGTTATGGGTAAACCCGCTTCAACAATTGGTCATATGCACCTTTGTCCTAAAGTAACTGCAAAAGTTCCTCACGTTGGTGGCCCTATTGTGGCGGGTTCATCAAATGTATTAATTGGTAGTATGCCAGCAGCAAGAAAAGGCGATATGCTGATTTGTGTTGGCCCTCCTGATAGCATCAATAGCGGATCATCTACCGTTAAAATAAACGGAAAACCAGCGGCTAGAATGGGCGACGGAACGTCTCATGGCGGCAAAATTATCGTTGGTAATCCCACCGTGTTGATCGGTGGTTAATCATGCTTGCTATGTTGCTAAAAGCGCATTCAAATACTTTAAATCAACTACACAGTGCACAACAGAATCCTTTTTATTCTGTTGACTATTTGATGCAAGCTCGTCAGCAACTCATATTAAAACTTCATGCTTACGATTCTGATATTCTGCAAGTTACATTGTCAGCCGCCCACTTACTGCAAGCTCTTCGAGACTTGAATACTGGCGAAGTATTAGCAAGCACATTAGCTGAAGCATGCTTGGTCACGTTATTAACGTCACCTAAAAAGTTAACTCATGAGTGCGTAGCGCAGTTAAATGAAAGTGACGAAAAAGAGCTGCCAGTTAAACAGCTACTCGTTGAAAAGTTAGCAATTTATCGTGGTCGTACACAAACGGCTTATGCGCAGACATTTGATGCACTTAAGCCGATTTACTTTAGTCAGTCTGCTCAGCATGTTGAGTTATTTAAAGCATTTAAACAAGCCGTTATAGAATTACCAACAACAAAAGCGTTGTTTAAAACCACGAACGATTTTGCTGAGCTAAATTTAATTAATTCACCGTTAATGTCTGCTTATTTATTATTGCTAGATCAACAACGCGTGAATCATGTATGCAACTTTGCAAGCCAAGCGCTGTCTCGAGAAGAGGCGTTACAAGTGATGCTACATACAGGCATGCCTAAATATGTTCCGTTAGTTGTGTCGTTATTATCGGATGTTGAGGATGCAGAGCCACTTATTAATGGTATAAAGCGTTGTTTAGGGGCTGAATTAGATAATTTAGTGACCTATGAAACTCAAGTGCAAGCACAAACAGATGCGCAAGCAATCGTTGATTTCCAACAGCAGTTTAACCAGCATTGGCCTGAGCACGAGTCATATTACGTTGGCAAAACTTTAGTATATGGCTATGCATTAAATCAACCGATTGATAGAGTAAAACAGCAAGGTGTTGATCAACAAAGCTGGCAAGTATTAGCAATTTTAAATGCGCTTAAGATGGATAGTAAAAACTATCAAGAGAGTGTTCATTGAGTGCATTTAAAATTAACATCGATCAGTTTGAAACGCCGTATAAGCTCAGTCCTGAAGAATTACTATTAGAAGGTGGTTCTAGTGAAGGCTGTATAGTTCCTTGGCATTCAACTGATGCGTTTGTGTACGACTGCATCATGAAAGCTAAGTCTGTTTTTAAAACGGATTTCGCGCAAAATGGCACTGTAATGTGGCTTTTGCCAGCGTTGCCGTTCCAAAGTGAATTAAAAACACTTTTTGCAACGAGCTTACAGCAATGCTTTGGCACGCCCTTAGAACATCTGTTTTTTGAAGGTTGCCATGGTATACATTCAGCACTAATGCTGGCTCAAGAGAACAACCTTGAAAATGTAACAGTGATTGCCATTGATGGTGTTTTTAAGGCAAATAAGCGCGAACAGTTTGATTATTTAGGTGTTGCAGCATGCACGGCTAATATTGAGTTTATAAATACTGGTTGGGTGTTACAATCAGCAGAGATGGTTGCTTCGATAGACCTTGCCAAGCATAACCCTATTCAAGGGGAGCTAAAGCGTGTTTTATCGCTTAATGAGCAGCCAATAGACATAATTTTCGCCCCAGGAAATGGCGTAGAAAGTGATGACTGGTTAAATTATTTACCAGTGTTAAGTAACAAAATTAATGAACAGACGATTTTTCAATTACCTAATTATAAATTAGGAAAACTAGGTGCATTAGAAGGGATTATCAATCTTGCAACGCTGACAAACAGCCCATTTTATAATGACAGTTTGTCTCAGGCGTTAGTGATAACTCAAGAAAGTAACAAGTACCAAGCCGTCGCGTCATACTTATGGACAAGTAAGGAAGTGTGCAACTAATGGATAGCAGAGCAGTTGTTTTACAAGGAATAAGCTACCCAATTTGTGTGGTGTTAGCTAAGCAAAAAGCCCCCAGTGGCTTTGAGCCTGTTTCGACTAGCACGCCTGATAGTGCGTACAAGTACGTTGCTGAGTTAGGCACGGCATTAAGTGGTGATGCATCGAAACGTTTAGATCTCATTCAACTACTACAAGCTGCGGGTATTCATTGTCCAAGGCAAGCATCTGCGCGTGAAACCGCCACCGCCTTAGTGAGTGCGCTTACCTCTGGCGCAGTGAGCTGTTACCGACAAAAAGCTAAAACAGTTATTCAAGTGAGCGATAATACTCGTCCATCGCAAGCCAAAAAATCACAATCACAAAGCAGCTCAAGTAGTGGTAAAAAGGCAACGCAAGCACCTGCAAGTAATAGCGGGGGGGCAAGCAATGCCACTGCCAGTGAAACCCCAATTACAGAGCAAGAGTGTCGTTCAGACCCTGTTTCAATGTTGACGGGCGAGGAAATATTGCCATTAGTGGATTTTACGCTCGCTGCGAATAAGCCACTTAATTGGCGACGTTTGTATCGCTCATCAAAGTGTAATCAACGCTCATTGCTTGGTAATGGTTGGCGCCATGATTACATGGTGAAATTAACAGAGCATTACTTACCACCCCCAAAAGTTGGCCCTAAGAAAAAAGGCACTTACTGGTTAGAGTACCATGATGAACATGGTGCGACTCATCGATTTGAAAAAGTAAAACCAGGCCAGTCTAGCTACCAGCTGAGCAGTAACCTTGCCTTGCATTACAAAACAAATGGCAAACAAGTGTTGGTAACACCGAATGACCATCACTTAACGTTCATGCCTAGCGAGTCTGCGTGGTTACTTGAAAAAATCATTAACGAAAAAGGCCAGAGCACACGTTTTTATTACGACTCTCAAGAGCGCTTAGAGCGTATTGAGGTGAATAAAGCACGTGGTTGCGTTTTAAAATATAATAAACAAGGGCTGCTAAAAACAGTTCATGCTTATAGAACAAATGAACACAATAAGCTTGTTCTGATTGATCAGCCTCTGGCACGTTATGAATACGATGAACAGCAAAATTTAGTTGCTGCAACAAACCAACATGGTGAGCAAGAGCGCTATGAGTACAATGCTGCGCATTTATTAATAAAGCGGACCAGAGCAAGCGGTTTTAGTCATCATTTTGAGTGGGATTCATACGGTTACGATGCCAAATGTATAAAACAATGGGGTGATGACAATACCTATTGCTATGAGTTTGAGTATCAAGGGAATAAGACAACCAGTATCGACTCTCGCGGTAATCAAGAGCATTTTGTTCATAACGAACAAGGTAAATTGATTGAGCATACGGATGCCAACGGTCACACCACAACCTACGGATACAATACGCTTGGACAAAAGCTGACACAAACAGACCCCTTGGGTAATCAAACTCAATATGCCTATACAGACTATGGTCAGCTTGCCTCTGTCACTCAACCTGATGGTACTCGTACTCAGTTTGGCTATAACCAACTCGGCCAACAAGTGTTAACTATCTTGCCAAATGGCGACAAGATCCAACGTAAGTACAGTGCTTCTGGATTACTGCAAAGCGAAACCCTAGCAGATGGTCGAATTGCGCTTTATAGCTACGATCAACACGGTAACTTAACGCAACATATCACGCCTAACGGTCATGTTTTAAAATATACGTGGAACGAGCATGGTGAGTTACTTGCTAAGCAGCATAATAATGAGCTTATTCGTTATAGCTACGATAACTTAGGCCGCATTAATGCAACAATAAACCAAGCAGGGCTGCTTACTCAGTATAAATACAATGAGCAGGGGCAACTTGTGCAAACCACCGCGTTTGCTCAAAATGATCCAGAAAATAAACAACAGCAATACTTTACATACGATGAAGCGGGTAGGTTAGTTAGCTCACAAAACAGCAACGGCGATACCACAGAGCAACACTTTGAAGGGCTGAGCCAGCCGCATTGTGTTATTCAACCCGACGGCAGCGCACTGCATTTAACTTATGATAAAGAGCGCAACTTAACGGCAATTGAGCGCAGTGACGGCCATGTATACCGTATAAACTACGATGCAAATGAAAACCCGACTCAAGTAACGGGGTTTGATGGCACGATACAACAATACAAGTATGATGCTTGTAATCGCTTAGTGTCAGTAACACAAAGCGATAAACGCCATGTAAAAATTAAGCGTGACAAACTAGGCCGCATAATTTCGCAGCACGCAAGCCTTGCCACAGGCAAACAAATCATTAATAACGCTAACCATTACACCTACACGGCAGAAGGTAAAATAGCGCGAGCTCATAATGCGCAATCAACGATAAAACAAGCGTTTGATAAGGGCGGGCGATTAATTAGTGTTGAGCAAATTCATAATCAACATCAAACACATAAACTTGCATACACCTACGATGACTATGGTAGAAGACAGTCTCTCACTCTGCCAGACTCAACAACACTTGATTATCACTACAATGAATTTGGTCAGCTTAGTGCAATTCAAGTAAAACAGGCCAGTGGCGATTTAACAAAACTGGTTGAGCTTGGTTACGACAGCCAAAATAACATTCAAACACAGCTCTTTGGTAATGAGGTCACCCTTACTCAACAGTTTGATGTATTCAACCGCTTAACACAGCAGCAGTTAACCCATCCTGCGCAAGCACTATTCGATACCTGTACATACAATTACGACAGTGTTAACCAGTTAATTGCGCGTAAAGAAGAAGGGGTTAGTAGTCATAACATTAATTTTGAATACAACAGCCTTGGCCAGTTAATTAAGCAAAACCTAGCAAGCGCTGAGGTTGATACGACTACCCAATACCAGTGGGACAGCTTTGGTAACCCTGTTAGCCAGTCAAAACTAACAAATGGCGAATTAACCGAATCGCAACCTGATACCAGCGATGCAATTAATCACGTTGAAAATAACGATTCAGCGTATACAAATGATGTTATTCACAACGAATATAGTGATTCGATTGCGGCATCAGATAGTAACTTAACCGATGATACTGTTATTCAAAGCGCAACCGAGGCCGACCGCCTAACACACTTTGGCGACAGCGACTTTCATTATGATGAATGTGGTAACCAAATTCGTGAAACCGGTAAAGGTATTAAAACGCACCGTGAATACAATGCGTTCAACCAATTAAGCAGCTTTAACAACAACGGTACGCTCACGCATTAC
>NZ_JAOCZL010000001.1:0-61386 GCF_041414825.1 Pseudoalteromonas sp. 68 DY56-GL68 | reverse complement strand
ATTATAGGGAGATGGATTTTTAACGCAAGCACTTTTTGAAGGTTTTTTTGATTATTTTCAAATTAGTACAATAACCATACAAATAAAGGGCTACAGAGGGGTTTTAGCTCAAAAAGCAGTCATTTTTGTGAGGATAAAATGACATAGAAAAAGCGACATGCCTTAAATAAGCTATGTCGCTTTTTATTTTTATAAGGTGGATTAGTTAGTAGAAATTTCCCAAACAGCGATTGAACCTGAAATTTCATTACCAATAACTAGCAATGCTTCATTCGTTGCACTTTGTTCTGCTGGTATAAATGCCATACCTTCAGGAGCAAGATCACCTGTTATATCTGCATCAACTTCTAGACCACGATTAAAAAAGTAATCTTGGAATGTCACATTGTATGGATTAGTAATATCAAACACCATAATGCCACCCATACGCTCTAAACCAATAAATGCAAATGTACGTTCGCCAATAGTACCCAGTGCTAATGCTTCAGGTTCAGCACCTTTGTCATCAGAGCGACTGTCACCGTCATTTTCATCTTCGTTATTATTGAATGCTTCCCCGTGAACTGATGCAGTAATGCGTGAGATTTGATCGCCAGAGTCAAAAACCACCATGCCGTTACTATCCCAGATGGTAAAGGAGCGGGCACCATATGCATAGAGTGATTCATATTCGCCATTATTATCTTCATCACCTTTAACAGTGGTCACTTTTAAACGGCCAATATCACTGTTGTCATTGTTCAGGTAATCAAAATTGCTTGCCAGTGTTAAGTCTTTAGCTCTGGTTTCATCTATATAGGATAAACAACCATCATCTTCATCGTAATCAAGACCACCTTTTGCTAAACAATCAGCTTCGTCGGTTGTATCAAAGAAGTATTCTCGTGCATCACCTTCGTTCGCTGTGACAATAAAGTTAGCACCTTTCCAGGTAAAGCTTGAAATAGTATCAGGTTGATAGATGCCATAGAGACCAGGGTACGATTTAAAATTAACGCCACCATCTTTATCTGATGCATCAAAGAGTAAATTAGACCAATCTTTAAAACCTAAACCTTTAAGCTCTAGGCTATTATCTTCAAGGTTGACGATTGCAAGGGCGTTATTTTCTTGTAGTGACACGTAGGCAAACTTATTGTCTTTCGAAATGCTGATGTATTCAGGTTCTAAATCCATAGCCACGGTTGTATTAATCAAGTTACCGTTGATTGTTCGACCTGTCGGGTTAGCAAATACAACCCCTTGCTCTTCAAGCTCTGCTTGTTTATCGTTATAAGCTGAAAAAGTAATGCTAATAGCAGTATCTGCAATTACACCATCATTGATATTAATAATGCTGATAGAGCCTTCAGGGTCAATGCTGTAATCACCATTAGGTTCGCCTTCATTTGCAACCAGTACCTTATTGCCATCATGGCTAAACGTCACCATGTCGGGCAGGGCGCCTACCGTGACATTTTTAATAAACTGAGGCTGATCACCGCTGATATCATAAAATGCGATTAAACCTGCATCACCGGTATTACTTGCAGCCATTGCGACGGCTAAAAGTTCATTATTAGCATCAATAGCGATACTGTTTGCATCGCCACCACTGTGCTCATTCAGTGCAAGGGTCATCTCTGAGGTTAAATTAGTGCCGTTTATAACCCCTTCGTTATCTTTAACTAAAGCTGCACGGTCAAAACTATCGGCTTTTATGATATTCACAACGGCAGAATCACCGGAACTATTAATAGCAAAAATTCGTTGTTTAGAAGTTTGATAAGCGAC
This sequence comes from Pseudoalteromonas sp. 68 DY56-GL68, assembly GCF_041414825.1. Classification (NCBI taxonomy): domain Bacteria; kingdom Pseudomonadati; phylum Pseudomonadota; class Gammaproteobacteria; order Alteromonadales; family Pseudoalteromonadaceae; genus Pseudoalteromonas; species Pseudoalteromonas sp. 68 DY56-GL68. The sequence continues at coordinate 59,613 of NZ_JAOCZL010000001.1, read as the reverse complement.
AATTTCTGCTGCCCCTTCAGGGCTTTCTGCGTTCAGCACTGCACGGCCGATAAGATTTATATTTAAAGTAGAATTTGCATCTTCGCCATTTGCTCCGTCTTGACCTGCTGAACCTTGTTCACCTTGTAGACCGTCTTTGCCGTCGTCACCGTCTAATGAGCAGCCAGTAAGAATGGTTAAAAATGATAGCGCAATAATTGATCTTTTTAACATTATTATTTTTCCTTCGTATTGTATTGACCCAATTACAACACGCAGGCATTACAGCTATATGGCATTTTTATGAGAACAAATCAGCCACAAAAAAAGCGAGTAAAACTCGCTTTTCTTTATAAATTAGTAAACTAACGCTCATCTTTAGCGCTGTTGTTAGGTAGTTCACCGATTTATTTCAGATCTGGCTTTTTGAATGAGAATTTCTAATTCTTCTAATTTTGGCTCAATGCCTTTCTCATTATGTATTTCGAACCACTTATACACATCACTCAAAACGACAGAGCCGTCTTGTAAACACAAATATTCATTTTTCAACCAAACATCAGGGGCTCTAACTGATGAACCAGTTAACCAATTGCAATAGATATACCCTTTGTCGATAAGCGTCGTCTCAACATAATAATTAAAGGGATAAAACCCGATAATCAAAAGCAAGCAACCTGAGACACCACTTTTGATAGCTAGAGTCATGGATAATTTAAAACTATAATTTAATAAGAACTGCAAAGTTGCAATCCAAAAGTAGAGCCAAAATGGCAATAACAAGATAAGTAGAACTGTACTACTACTCTCTTTTACAAAAAAATGATCATCATTATAAAAAAAGAGTTCTTGAAACTCAGATAAAGAAGCTGTAACTGTCAAAATAATTAAGACTGTAATTATAAAGAGTAAAATTTTTTTAGATGTTGCTTCATTTGAACGAGCTTGTGCATATTTAGCTTCAAGGTCTGTCCATTCCATTAGTTTCATCGAATAGGACTCTTATTTATAGTTGGAATCCCAAATACTTTTTTCAAAAAATCTATAGGGTTATCATTATAGTCATTTTCAATTTTTTGTATTTGGTTAGTAACTCGTATTTTACCTGCTCGGATATTTTCTTCGCTTATCCGCAAACGCTCAGATAAAAAATTTACATAACTAGAGGTATCAGAAAAGAACCAAGAGAACAAAACACCTACATGCCTGCTACGAGCGAAAAGGGTTATGATTTGTTTAGGCGTTGTCTATATTCAATAGCACGACAAGCGTAAGCTGAGTAAACCCTTTAGTATTTCATTTGATCCATTGAGGTTATTCTAAAACACTTAAATGAAATACATAAGGCGGGCTAAAAAAGCCCGCTGTCTGAAACAGGAACTCTACACCTACTTTTTAGTTGGGCGCTTCCAACCAGATAGGTTACGTTGTTTGCCACGAGCTACTGCAAGCTGTTCGTCTTCAACTGTACTTGTTATAACTGAACCAGCACCAACCGTTGCTGTTGAGCCAATATTGACAGGTGCTACAAGTGATGAATTAGACCCAATAAAGGCGTTATCACCGATGATGGTTTTTGATTTATTTACACCATCATAGTTACAGGTAATGGTACCCGCACCAATATTGACCTTTTCACCGATCTCAGCATCGCCTAAATAAGTAAGATGATTAGCTTTTGACCCTTTACCTAAGCGGGTCTTTTTCATTTCAACGAAGTTACCAATGTGTGAGTCTTCTTCCATAATCGCACCAGGGCGAAGGCGGGCATAAGGACCTAAAGTACATTTAGCTGCAACCGTGGCTTCTTCAACAATTGAATTAGCTTTAATAATGACGTTATCGCCAATAGTGCAATCTTTAAGTACGCAGTTAGGGCCAACCTGAACATTATTACCTAATGTTACTTTGCCTTCGAAAATAACATTAACGTCGATGAGTACATCTTCGCCTGTTGTTACTTCACCACGCACATCAATACGAGCAGGATCAGCAAGAGTTGCGCCGTTCAGCATTAGTTCTTCTGCTTGCCATGCTTGATAGGCACGCTCAAGTGCCGCTAATTGCACTCGATTGTTAGCGCCTTCAACTTCCATCGGGTGCTCAGGCTGTGCAGAAGTAATTTCAACACCTTCGCTGTGTGCCATCGCAACGATATCCGTAAGGTAGTACTCACCTTGGGCATTATTGTTAGATAGATTACCTAACCAACGTTTAAGTAACTCACCATTGGCAGCCATAATACCGGTATTGATTTCTTTAATTGCGAGTTGATCAGGCGAAGCATCTTTTTGTTCAATAATGCCGACTAGCTTGCCATTTTCGCGAAGCATACGGCCATACCCAGAAGGGTCGTCTAGAGTGACCGTTAATACTGCAAGACCATTTTTAGGGGTCGAAGCAAGTAGCTTTTCTAATGTGGCACGTTTGGTCAATGGCACATCACCATAGAGAATCAACACAGTGTCGTCATCAGCAATGTGCTGCTTAGCAACAGCGACCGCATGGCCAGTACCAAGTTGCTCTTCTTGTAATACCCAGTTTACTTGATTGTGTGATAGGGCAGCTTGTAGCTGATCACGACCATGACCATAGACAAGGTTTGTTTCACGAGCACCAAGGGCAGTGGCATTATCAATCACGTGTTGCACCATAGGTTTACCAGCTACTTTATGTAACACCTTTGGTAGTGCTGAGCGCATACGAGTGCCTTTACCCGCAGCAAGAATAACGGTTGTCAGAGACATTAAAACAATATCCTTCTTTCTTTGTTTTATTTACTGATTGGAGTAAGTAATTAATTACCCAAGGTTACGTAAGTCACCTCATGTGCAAATACTCAATCCTAATGCTCAGGACTGAACCTTAAATGAAAAACCCACTTACTTTTAATACAGGACATTCTATCGGGGTTTAGTGAAGGATATAAGTGTGATAACACCATCTTTACGAAAAATTTATGCTTAGACACAAAAAAGCCCACATGAAGTGGGCTTTTTGAAAACCAAGTAGGCTTACTTTTTACGTAATTGTTGAATTACGCGAAGTTGAGCGATTGCTTCAGCAAGTTGCACTGCAGCTTGTTGATAATCTAACTCAGCAGTTGACGTATTCGCCATTTGCTCTTCAGCATCACGTTTCGCTTTTTCAGCCGCTTGTTCGTCTAGGTCTTCACCACGTACTGCAGTATCTGCAAGAATCGTGATGCGATCCGGTTGAACTTCTAGCGTGCCGCCAGCAATATACATCACGTCTTCGTGACCAAATTGCTTAACTAAACGTACCATACCAGGTTTTAGGGCAGTTAATAATGGAGCGTGACCATAGTTAACACCAAGGTCACCTTCACTACCACTCACTTGAATCGATTCAACCAGACCAGAGAACAAGCTCTCTTCTGCGCTTACTACGTCAAGATGTACAGTCATAGCCGCCATACTACCCTCCTAATTACATGCTTTTGGCTTTTTCTTGAGCTTCTTCAATAGAGCCAACCATGTAGAACGCTTGCTCTGGCATATCATCAAACTCACCGTTTAAGATACCTTTGAAGCCAGCAATTGTGTCTTTAAGTGACACGTATTTACCAGGCGCGCCTGTGAATACCTCAGCAACGAAGAACGGCTGAGATAGGAAACGCTGGATTTTACGTGCACGAGATACAACTTGCTTATCTTCGTCAGAAAGCTCGTCCATACCTAGGATTGCGATGATGTCTTTAAGTTCTTTATAACGTTGAAGAACTGTTTGAACGCCACGCGCTGTATCGTAGTGCTCTTGACCGATTACTAATGGGTCAAGTTGACGTGAAGATGAATCAAGTGGGTCTACCGCTGGGTAGATACCAAGTGAAGCAATATCACGAGAAAGTACTACTGTTGCATCTAAGTGAGCAAACGTTGTTGCTGGAGATGGGTCAGTTAAGTCATCCGCAGGTACGTATACCGCTTGGATTGAAGTGATTGAACCCGTCTTAGTCGATGCGATACGCTCTTGAAGTACACCCATTTCTTCAGCAAGAGTTGGTTGGTAACCTACTGCTGAAGGCATACGACCTAGAAGTGCTGATACCTCTGTACCCGCTAGAGTATAACGGTAGATGTTATCAACGAAGAAAAGTACGTCACGACCTTCGTCACGGAACTTCTCAGCCATAGTAAGACCCGTTAACGCTACGCGTAAACGGTTACCCGGTGGCTCATTCATTTGACCGTATACTAGCGATACTTTGTCTAGTACGTTTGAGTCGTTCATCTCATGGTAGAAGTCATTACCCTCACGAGTACGCTCACCAACACCTGCGAATACTGAGTAACCGCTGTGCTCGATTGCGATGTTACGGATAAGTTCCATCATGTTTACGGTTTTACCAACACCGGCACCACCGAATAGACCAACTTTACCACCTTTAGCGAATGGACATACAAGGTCGATTACCTTGATACCCGTTTCTAAAAGTTCTACTGAACTTGATTGTTCTTCATAAGAAGGTGCTGCACGGTGAATAGACATACGCTCTTCTTCACCAATTGGACCAGCTTCATCAATAGGGTTACCTAATACGTCCATGATACGACCTAGTGTCTTCGTACCTACTGGAACGTGGATTGGCTGACCTGTACCTTCTACTGCAGTACCACGACGTAAACCGTCAGTAGTACCAAGTGCGATACCACGTACCACACCGCCACCTAGCTGTTGTTGAACTTCTAAAGTTAAACCCGCTAAGTCGCCATCTGTTACTTTTAGTGCGTCATATACGGCTGGCACGTTGTCTTGTGGAAATTCGATATCCACAACGGCGCCGATAATTTGGACGACCTTACCTAAACTCATGTCTATTCCTCTCATTAAACTTTGCCGAAGCGTTAAACTGCTGCCGAACCGCCAACAATCTCACTGATTTCTTGTGTGATTGCAGCTTGACGAGCCTTGTTATAAACAAGCTGTAACTCATCCATAAGGTCGCCAGCGTTATCAGTTGCAGCTTTCATTGCAACCATACGGGCAGCCTGTTCAGAGGCAGCGTTCTCAACTACACCTTGGTATACTTGAGACTCAATAAAGCGTACTAACAGAGCTTCTAAAATAGCTTCTGGGTTTGGCTCATATAAGTAATCCCAAGAATGTTGAGATACTTCTTCTTCAGCTTTTGGCAAAGGGAGTAACTGATCGATTGTTGGCTCTTGCTTCATCGTATTAACGAACTTGTTAAATACGACGTATAAGCGGTCAATTTTACCTTCAGAGTATGCATCTAGCATTGTCTTTACAGGACCAATCACGTCTTGTAATGAAGGTGTATCTCCTAAGTTCGCTTTTTTAGCGACTAACTTACCGCCAAAACGTTGGAAAAAGCCAGCTGCTTTGCTACCTAAAGTAGTAAATTCAGCTTCAACGCCTTTTTCTTTCCACGCTTTCACGTCTAGGGCAACTTTTTTGAACTCGTTTGAGTTCAAGCCACCACATAGACCACGGTCAGTAGAGATAACAATATAACCAACTCGTTTTACTTCACGCTCTTCTAGAAAAGGGTGAGTAAAATCAAGATTTGCTTGAGCAACACGACCAATCACTTGGCGTAAGTTTTCAGCGTATGGACGGCTTGACGCCACACGTTCCTGCGCTTTTTTCATTTTAGACGCAGCAACCATTTCCATTGCGCTGGTGATCTTTTGAGTATTCTTGATACTCCCGATCTTGCTTTTAATCTCTTTTCCGCTGGCCATGACTCTCTCTCCGAATCAGGTGGGCTTTAGTTGCCTAAAGCTCACCATTCATAACTAAATTACCAAGTTTGCGTCGACTTGAACTTCTCTAGAAGTTCTTTAAGTTGAGCTTCAATCTCAGCGTTGTAGTTACCAGTTTCATTGATTTGAGCCATTAGCTCTGCGTATGTGCTGTTTGCGTAAGAAATTAGGCCAGCTTCGAAATCCATGATTTTCGCGATTTCGATATCTTTTAGGTAGCCTTTTTCAGCAGCAAATAGCGACAGAGACATTTCAGCAACAGACATTGGTGCGTACTGTTTCTGCTTCATTAGCTCTGTTACGCGCTCACCATGCTCTAATTGAGCACGTGTTGCATCGTCAAGGTCAGACGCGAACTGCGAGAACGCAGCTAATTCACGGTACTGAGCTAACGCTAGACGGATACCACCACCTAGTTTCTTAACGATTTTAGTTTGCGCTGCACCACCAACACGCGATACCGAGATACCAGCGTTAACAGCTGGACGGATACCTGAGTTGAATAAGTCAGTTTCTAAGAAGATCTGACCATCGGTGATAGAGATAACGTTTGTCGGTACGAACGCAGAAACGTCGCCGCCTTGAGTTTCAATGATTGGCAATGCCGTCAATGAACCTGTTTTACCTTTCACTTCACCATTCGTGAACTTCTCAACGTAATCAGCGTTTACACGTGATGCACGCTCTAGAAGACGTGAGTGAAGGTAGAATACGTCACCTGGGTATGCTTCACGGCCTGGTGGACGCTTAAGTAGTAATGAGATTTGACGGTAAGCAACAGCTTGCTTAGATAAATCATCATATACGATTAGCGCGTCTTCACCACGGTCACGGAAGTATTCACCCATAGTACAACCAGAGAATGGTGCTAGGTACTGAAGTGCCGCAGATTCAGAAGCAGATGCAACAACAACAATCGTGTTTTCAAGTGCACCGTGCTCTTCTAATTTACGTACTACGTTAGCGATAGTAGATGCTTTTTGACCAACTGCAACGTACACACATTTAACGCCTGTACCTTTTTGGTTGATGATAGCATCGATTGCTAATGCAGTTTTACCAGTTTGGCGGTCACCGATCACAAGCTCACGTTGACCACGACCTACTGGGATCATCGCATCGATAGATTTATAACCAGTTTGTACTGGCTCATCTACTGATTGACGTTCGATAACGCCTGGTGCGATTTTCTCAACAGGTTCAAAACCGTCGTTATCTAAAGCGCCTTTACCATCGATAGGAGCACCTAGTGTGTTAACAACACGACCAAGTAGACCACGACCAACAGGAACCTCTAGGATACGACCAGTTGATTTAACTTTTACGCCTTCTTTAAGGTCAGCGTAAGGACCCATTACTACTGCACCTACTGAGTCACGCTCAAGGTTTAGTGCGATAGCATAACGGTTGCCAGGAAGCTCAATCATCTCACCTTGCATACAGTCAGCAAGACCGTGGATGCGGATGATACCGTCAGTAACAGATACGATAGTACCTTCGTTACGAGCTTCACTTACAACTTCGAACTGCTCAATACGTTGTTTGATCAGATCTGAAATTTCAGTGGAATTAAGTTGCATGCTCTTTTTCCCAATTACGATTGTAGTGATGTAGCTAAGCGGGCTAATTTGCCACGTACAGAGCCGTCAATTACAGTGTCACCCGCCTTAATGATAAGACCGCCAACAACTGTAGTATCTTCACTACAATTCAGCTTAACTTTGCGTGCGAAACGTTTTTCAAGTGCCGCTACCAATGATGCTTGCTGCTCAGCAGCAAGCGGTGTTGCAGAAACCACATCGACGTCGATTTCTTTGTCGTAGTCCGCTTTAAATTCAGCGAATAACTCAGCAACAGCAGGCAGTGCAACTAAACGTCCATTTTCAGCCATCACCTTGATTAGGTTCTGACCTTGTTCGTTGAGCTGCTCTGCACAGATCTTGATAAACAGATCGGCTTGTTCAGTAGCAGTAGGCAATCCAGCTAGCGCGGCAGCGGCTTGCTCATTGCTGGCAACGTGGCCAGCAAAGAACAGCATGTCGTTCCAACTTTCAACAGTGCCTTTTTCAACGGCAAGTTCAAAAGCCGCTTTAGCGTATGGGCGAGCGATAGTAGCCAATTCAGACATGCTCATACCCTCCTAATTACAGCTCAGCGACAAGTTTTTCAACGATGTCACTGTGTGCGGCTTGATTGATTTCGCGCTCTAAAATCTTCTCAGCACCAACCACTGCCAGCGTCGCTACTTGTTTACGTAGTTCTTCTGTTACACGGTTACGCTCTGCTTCGATTTCAGAGTGCCCTTGAGCAATAATTTTTTCACGCTCTTGTTGACCACGAACAGTTTCTTCGTCAACGATTAGCGTGGCACGCTTTTTAGCTTGTTCAATGATATCAGCCGCTTGAGCTTTTGCCTCTTTAAGCTGCTCAGCAGCTTTCTTTTGCGCAAGTTCTAAGTCTTTTTCGGCTCTATCAGAGGCAGCTAAACCATCTTCGATTTTCTTCTGGCGAGCTTCAATTGCACCATTTAGTGGTGGCCATACGTATTTCATACAGAAAAGTACGAAAACCGTAAATGCAATTAATTCACCGATAAGAGTGGCTGTTAAGTTCACGACCGCTCCTCCTTAAAATAGTAAGCTGTTCAAAAAATAATATTAAAGTACGAACAACAATACCATTGCGATACCAACACCGATCATAGCTACGGCATCGATTAGACCAGCAAGGATGAACATCTTAACTTGTAATGAAGGTGCAAGCTCAGGTTGACGTGCACATGCTTCTAGGAATTTACCACCCATGTTACCGAAGCCGATTGCAGTACCGATTGCACCGAAGCCGATAAGTAGAGCAACAGCGATATACTTAAGACCTAATACTAGTTCCATTTTTTTCTCCAAAGTTTCAATTGTAAATTAAAATTAAATTTTAAAAGTGTAAAAATTAGTGATTATCTGAGCTTGCCATGCTTAGGTAAACGATAGTCAGCATCATGAATACGAATGCTTGTAGTACGATTACTAAGATGTGGAATACAGCCCAAATAAAGTGCAACGGTAGTTGCATTAAACCAACTGCGCCGATCAAGATGAAAATCAACTCACCAGCATATAAGTTACCGAATAAACGCAGTGCTAACGAGAACGGCTTAGCAACTAAAGCGATTGTTTCTAGTAATAAGTTACATGGGATTAAGAACACCATCGCTAGCTTGTTTTTAGAGCTAAATGGGTGAAGCGTTAATTCAGCTATGAATCCGCCAATCCCTTTGATTTTTATTGCGTAACCGATCATCAGAATGAATACACCAATAGCCAGTGCAGCTGTCATGTTGATGTCTGTTGTCGGTACAATCTTCATGTAAACGTCGTGAGGGTCCATACCAAATGCTTGCTCGCCAACGAAGCCAGCGAATGCAGGTAGGAAATCAACCGGAATCAAGTCCATTAAGTTCATTAAGAACACCCAAACGAAAATCGTCAGAGCTAATGGAGCGATTAATGCGCTTTTACCGTGGTATGTGTCACGTACGTTGTCGCCAACGAACTCAACGATCATTTCAATGAAGCACTGAAATTTACCAGGTACACCGGTATTTGCTTTTTTAGCGGCACTACGGAAGATCCATAAAAATACAAGACCTAAACCGATTGACCATGCAAGGGTATCTATATTCCATGTCCAGAAACCACTGTCTGCACACGCTTTGTTGAAGGCAAGACCAGCGTCGGTCGAGCACATCTTAGCGTTCGTTAAGTGGTGCTGAATATGGCTTGATAGAGTTACTTCTTCTGCAGCCATGTTATATCCCAAAAGTTAATGATTAAAAAAAACGGGCGCAAACAATCCACTGAATAACACCAATACATACACACAAAAAAACGGTAATAAAATAACCGTATAAGACTTCAGTACTAGTGCGAACAATACGATTGTTAGCATAAATTTTAATCCGTTGCCGCGCTTGAGCGAGGCATACACTTGATTTGTCCGACTAGCACCCATATATCTAAATGCATAGACGACAAATACAAAATTAGGGAGTAGTGCAACAGCTCCGCCAGCAAGCGCTGACTGGCCGGCATTGACTCCCCAACCTACAAAAACAATTACTGCAGCGATAAGCGCTACGATACCCTGAAGACAAATTAATTTAAATGCGGCAAGCCGATATGGCTTTGCTAACTTATTAGTCACGTTTTATTAACCTTGTGAACGTTCAAATTGTCAGGGTATGAAAACTGGCGAAATTATACTGATTCCTACCAGTTTTGCAACTTGAGTCGACCCTTTGTAGTGCAAAAACACCACAAATGTCTCTTTTTGGACATGTTATTAATTAATGACGGGAATAGTCTTAATTTATACGGCTTAAAATGCCATCTAACTCATCAAGATTTGTATATGAAATAACCAGCTTGCCTTTGCCCTTTTTGTTGTAGTTTATTTCAACTTTAGCGCCTAAATTTTCAGCGAGCTTTTGCTCTAACTGTTTGACATCTGGATCTTTTTCTTGCACTTCTTTTTCAGGTGCAGGTTCTAAAATAGAGCGTACTAATTTTTCTGTCTCACGCACTGTTAATGCTTTAGCGACAGCCGATCTTGCGGCATCAGATTGCGCTTCACCTTCAAGTGCTAATAAACAGCGCGCATGACCCATTTCAATGTCGCCATGCTCTAACAATATTTTAACATCGTCGTTAAGGTTATTCAGACGCAGTAAGTTAGTCACAGTCGTACGAGATTTACCAACGGCTTCCGCGACTTGTTGATGAGTCAGTTCAAATTCATTCAACAAACGATTAAGAGCAATCGCTTCTTCCATTGCATTTAAGTCTTCACGTTGAATGTTTTCAATAAGGGCAATAGCAACAGCGGCTTCATCTGGTACGTCCTTGATGATACAAGGCACAGTATCTAACTTTGCTAATTGGGCAGCGCGCCAACGACGCTCACCAGCGATAATTTCGTATTTATTTGCACCAATAGGGCGCACAACAATCGGCTGAATAATACCTTGTGCTCGAATTGAGCTGGCTAACTCTTCTAGCGCTTCTTCAGACATGTCTTTACGAGGTTGATATTTACCCGACTGTAAAAACTCAATCGCTAACTTTTGCAGTTCACCTTTACTTTGCTCTGCAACAACCTCAGAGACTTGTTCTGGCTTTGCTGTAGCTTGTTGCTGATTATCTGCACTAGGGGCAGGTTTTGATGAACTTAATAAAGCATCGAGTCCTCGGCCTAAACCGCGTTTTTTAGCAGACATGTTATTTTTTTACCTCAAAGTTAGGCTACTGCTGAAGAAGTTTTCTCTTTTCTACGTAACATTTCACCGGCAAGGGCTAAGTATGCTTTAGCGCCACTTGATGCACGGTCATAATACATGGCAGGGGCACCAAAACTTGGCGCTTCTGCTAAACGGACATTACGTGGGATAACGGTACGATAAACTTTATCGCCAAAATGTTGTTTTAGTTGTTCAGATACATCATTTGCAAGGCGATTGCGCGGATCATACATGGTGCGCAAAATCCCTTCAATTGTTAACGATGGATTTACTAACTTAGAAAGTTGCGTAATGGTATCCATCAATGCGGTTAAACCTTCAAGGGCATAATACTCACATTGCATCGGAACTAAAATCGAATCTGCGGCAGCCATCGCATTAACCGTTAGCATATTAAGTGAAGGTGGGCAGTCGATAAAAATGAAATCGTATTGGTCTTGAATTTGTTCAAGTGCATTACGTAAACGTACTTCACGTGCAAACAATTCCATTAATTTAACTTCTGCGGCTGTCACATCGCCATTAGCTGCAATTAAATGATATTCACCTGACGTTTCTTTATTAATCACTTCATCAATCGGAGTTTCTTCAATTAATAAATCGTAAATCGTTGCTACATCGCCGTATTTATCGACACCGCTCCCCATGGTAGCGTTTCCTTGCGGATCAAGATCGATTAATAACACTTTACGCTTCGTCGCAGCCATAGATGCCGCAAGATTCACAGCGGTGGTTGTTTTACCAACTCCCCCTTTTTGGTTTGCTAATGCGATGACTTTTGCCACAGTGTCTGATCCCTAGTCTTTAGATAGAATGATTAGATGTCTTTGTGCATCTAACTCAGGTACTTCTAAGCTGATTTTTTCATCAAACTTAATACCTTTAGGTAATGAGTCTAATTCTTCGCTTGGAAATACGCCTTTTAAGGCGATAAATTTACCTGAATGATCAATCAAGTGCGCACACCAGTCAACCATATCTTGCAATGAAGCGAATGCACGACTTAATACACCATCTAATTTAACACTTGGTTGATATTCTTCAACTCTAGACTGCACTGGGGTTACATTTTCAAGGCCAAGAGCATGTTTTACTTGCATTAAAAAGCGCACGCGTTTCCCTAAACTATCTAACAACACAAATTGTGTATCAGGTAAAGCGATGGCTAATACGATACCCGGTAAACCAGGCCCCGTACCTACATCAATGTAATGTTTGCCTTTTAGGTGTGGCGCAACAACTAAGCTATCCATAATATGCTTAACCATCATTTCTTCAGGTAAACGAACAGAGGTTAAGTTATATGCTTTGTTCCACTTGTCGAGTAATTCAACATATTGCACAAGTTGTTGTTGCTGTTTTTCTGTTAGCGCAATATCAGTTTGCGCTAACAGTGACGTTAATTGTTGTTGTAACACTGTATTCCTCACCAACTACGCAGTCTTGCGTAGTAAGCCTTGCTTCTTCAGATAAACTAATAATAGCGAAATAGCAGCAGGGGTGATACCTGAAATACGTGACGCTTGGCCAATTGTGTCTGGACGACTATCAGTAAGCTTTGCAATAACCTCATTTGATAAACCAGAAACAGTTGAATAATCAAAGTCTTTTGGTAATACAGTTTGTTCATGACGTAGCTGCTTATTGATCTCATCTTGTTGACGAGCAATATAGCCTGCGTACTTAGTATGAATTTCAACTTGCTCAAGAGCAGCTTGGTTATTAAACTCAGAACCTAAACCATCGATCGCCATTAAATCGTTATAACGAATTTCAGGACGACGGATCAGATCCTCTAAACTCGCTTCACGCGTCAGTGGTGTTTTTAATAACGCATTTACTTGCTCAACAGCAACGTGATCTTTGTGGATCCATGTTTCTTTTAAACGTTGCGTTTCTTTTTCGATAATTTCCATTTTTTCGTTAAAGGCAGCCCAACGAGCATCGTCAACTAAACCAAGTTCACGGCCTTTAGCTGTTAAACGAATGTCGGCATTATCTTCACGAAGTAATAAACGGTATTCAGCACGGCTAGTAAACATACGGTACGGTTCTTTAGTACCTAATGTTGCTAGGTCATCAATTAGTACACCTGTGTATGCTTCATCACGGCGAGGTGTCCAAGACTCTTTACCTTGTACTTGTAACGCCGCGTTCATACCCGCAATTAAACCTTGTGCGCCTGCTTCTTCGTAACCGGTTGTACCATTAATTTGGCCTGCGAAGAATAAACCATTAATAAATTTCGTTTCTAATGATTGCTTTAAGTCGCGCGGATCAAAGAAGTCATATTCAATAGCATAACCAGGACGACAAATATGTGCATTTTCAAAACCAGTGATTGATTGCACAATTTCAAGCTGTACATCAAACGGTAAACTCGTTGAAATACCATTTGGATATAATTCGTATGATGTTAAACCTTCAGGCTCAACAAATATTTGATGTTTGTCTTTATCAGCAAAACGTACGATCTTATCTTCGATTGAAGGGCAGTAACGTGGACCAATACCTTCAATTACACCTGAATACATAGGTGAACGATGTAAGTTATTGCGGATCACATCATGTGTTTTTTCATTTGTATAAGTGATGTAACACGGGATCTGTTGTGGGTGATCTGCTTGTTTACCCATAAATGAGAATACAGGAGTAGGGGTATCACCTGGTTGTTCTTGCATCTTGCTAAAATCAACAGTACGCGCATCAATACGAGGAGGCGTGCCTGTTTTTAAGCGATCAACACGGAATGGTAATTCACGTAAACGCTCAGCAAGTGCAATTGAAGGTGGATCACCGGCACGACCACCTTTGAAGTTCTCTAAACCAATATGGATCTGACCACCTAAGAAAGTACCTACGGTAAGAACCACAGAAGGCGCGCTAAAACGCAGACCCATTTGCGTTACAACACCGATTACTCGATCACCTTCAACGATTAGATCGTCACATGATTGTTGGAAGATCTTTAAGTTTTCTTGATGTTGTAAAGTATGTTGAATAGCTGCTTTATACAAAGCACGGTCAGCTTGAGCACGTGTAGCACGTACTGCAGGGCCTTTAGATGAGTTTAAAGTACGAAATTGAATACCGCCTTTATCAATAGCCTGAGCCATTGCACCACCAAGTGCATCGATCTCTTTAACTAAATGGCCTTTACCAATACCGCCAATTGCCGGGTTACAAGACATTTGACCAAGGGTATCCATATTATGAGTTAGCAATAGGGTATTCATGCCCATGCGAGCAGATGCTAATGCAGCTTCAGTACCTGCATGTCCACCACCTACAACAATAACATCAAAACGTTCGTGAAAAATCATTTATGGGATCCTACTTAATCGACCAGCAAAACTTTGTAAAGGGAGCGTATTCTACCTAGAAATTTAGAGAAGATAAATGATTAAACAGTGCTCAAGATCTAAGTGGGTGATCTCTAATAATATAAAGGATCTTTTAAAGAGATCTTTTATTACTCTTACTACTAGTAACGGCTAGATCTGTTGATAATGTTCGCTTTACTATTTAAAACATGATCTTAACGCAGATCTAAAGGTGTTAATATGATCGGATCTTCCCGCGTAAAAGCTTTGATCAAAAGGGCTGTTTATACACAGGGCAATATCGATTGGATCTTATCCAAGGGATAAACTAGGTTAAAATCGCAGTTAGATCAGTGTTTATCCACAATCCGATCTAAATTATCAGTAAATTGTGGGTAACTTTTATAACAACGATCAACACCGATCGGCTTAATTGAGCCCTACTGATTCGATCCAGCTTGGTAACCAGGCTAATGCCGTGTCTTCTGGCAATGCTTCATCAAGAATATTTAGCTCTAAGCGTTCTGCCACGCGGTTTGCGCCTTTATTAGCTAATAACTCATCTAGATTACGGCCTGCATAGTTATAGGTGTCGTAACTAGTGTCACCTAATCCGATCACACTGTAGTTTAATCCTTTTAGATCAGCCTGTTGGTTAATAGATTCAACAAATGGCAGTAGGTTCTCAGGGTAGTCTCCCGCGCCGTATGTAGAAGTACATAACAACCAAATAGTATCTTGCTGATCAATATCATCAAATACAGGCTGTTCATGAAGCTGCACTTGCACTCCTTGTTGTTCAAGGGCTTCAGCTAGTTGCTCTGCCACGTATTCTGCAGATCCCATTTGGCTGCCAACGATGATATTTACTGATTGCATGTGATTGATCATGTATAGAAATAAGTGGCCACATGATAACTAAGTTAAGGTGTGAGTAAAGCGTTGAATTACGATCTGAATAAGTTTTTCTGCTTAAAATAACGGCTTAAATTTAATGTTTTTTATAATTAACTGTTTTTAATAGTTTTTTATATTTATAAATAAATTAAACCCTTTGATCAAGCTGTTAATAAATTTGGGGAAAGTTCTGATCAAGCTAAAATTTATAAACTGTATAACTTTGCTAAGTTGTTGATCTTTAATTGTGTGTAAGTGCTTCATGTTTCAGAACAGATTAAAATAGCGAGTATGATCGTTTTGTGGATAGATCGCTTGTTGATAACGATCGGTTTGTAATTTGCGATCAATAAAATAGATCGAAAAAAACTTAAGTAAGCGCTAATAAAGGGTGTTTTTAAGAAAATTAGTTATCAAAAAGGGCCGTTGTATGAAAATAAATTCAAATTTCAGCGTTTTTTTATGATCAAATCAGCCTTTAGATCTAAAAAAGCCCCAAATGTGGATAACATTTTTAGCTAAATTCGATCTTAAAAGCTGTTTTGATCTGATTTTTTAGCTCGCTAAGTTAGTTTTCGATCTGAGTTAAACTGGTTTTTATCGTATTACCGACTAGATCATAGAGCGAATTACCCAATGAAAACCGTTTTGCACCACCAGTGAAAGCGGCTTTTGCTGAGTTAAAATTGTTCATTGCCATTACATTTAATGGCATATCTATTGTGTTAGCTAGGCTGGTTATGTGCGCTATGTTAGTTAAGCTGGGCACAAACAGACCGTCTGCACCTGCATCTTGATACGCTTTTGCGCGCTCTAATGTTGCTTGAAAAGGGGAGTCACTAACAAAGTAGGTATCGGTTCTGGCGTTTATAAATAAACCACCGAAGCCATTTTCGTTAAGTGCTTTTTTTATCTCACTAATAATAGTGCATTGCTGCTCGATAGATCTCAGTTCGTTAGTGTCTTTGTCTGAATCTTCGATATTGATGCCAACAACCCCTAATCTTGCTAGTGCCAAAACGTTTTCGCTAATTTGCAGCGGATCATTACTGTAGCCTGACTCTATATCGACAGAGAGTGGAATATGAAGGTGTTCGGTTAAGCTTTTAGCCAGCGCTAACTGAGTTTGAAAAGAGATGTTCTCACCATCGGCTAAACCCAAACTGGCAGCAATCCCCCAGCTGGTTGTTGCTACAGCCTTAGCGCCCGCAGCTTGGATGAATTGTGCAGAACTAAGATCCCACGCATTAGCGAGTACAAAGCCCCCATGCTGGTGGTGTAATTGGTGAAAGAGTTGATATTTGTCCATGATGTCCTCCGTTTAAAAACATCGCTAGACTAATTGATATGAAATTAATTACTGGCTGATTTCGGCCCTGAACCGATAATTGATTGCTGGATTAAAAATAAAAAAGAGCCTTGCGACTCTTTTTTATCAATATTGATAACCGGAATTTATTTACCGATACAGAACGAACTAAAGATTTTCCCTAGTAGGTCATCAGAGGTAAATTCACCCGTTATCTCATTTAAGAACTGTTGAGTTAGGCGTAATTCTTCAGCCAAGATCTCACCAGCAATATGCATCTCTAATTGCTCTTTACCTGTGTTTAAATGATAGGCTGCGTGATCAAGTGCATCTAAGTGACGACGGCGTGCCATAAAGCCACCTTCTGTGGCACCTTGGAAACCAATACATGCCTTTAAGTGAGTACGAACTAACTCTATACCTTCTGCATTTTTAGCACTTAAGCGGATCACTGGATATTGATCATGTTCATCCATACCGACATTTTCACCAGAAATATCGGCTTTATTTCGGATCACAGTAACCCCCATACCCTCTGGTAACTTGGCCATAAACTCCGGCCAGATATCATGAGGATCAGTGGCTGATGTATCTGTACCGTCTAACATAAATAGTACGCGATCGGCTTGGTTAATTTCATCCCATGCGCGTTCAATACCAATTTGCTCTACTTTATCTGGGCTTTCACGCAGGCCTGCGGTATCAATAATATGCAGTGGCATGCCGTCAATGTGGATATGTTCGCGTAATACGTCACGTGTTGTACCAGCTATTTCGGTAACGATAGCAGCATCACGGCCAGCTAACGCATTAAGTAGGCTTGATTTACCAGCGTTAGGGCGACCAGCAATAACAACACGCATACCTTCACGCATGATGCTACCTTGTTTAGCTTGCTGAGTTACATTCTCTAACTGATCAATAATGGCATTGAGATCTGCGGATACTTTACCGTCTGATAGAAAGTCGATTTCTTCATCTGGAAAATCAATTGCGGCTTCAACATACATACGTAGGTGAATGACTTTCTCCACCAGCGTTTCAATATGTTTAGAGAATTCACCTTGCAGTGATTGGAGGGCACTTTTTGCAGCCTGTTCACTGGTTGCATTGATTAAATCGGCAATTGCCTCTGCTTGAGTTAAATCTAGCTTGTCATTCATAAATGCGCGCTCAGAGAACTCACCTGGTTTTGCTAAACGTACACCGTCAATTTGGCTAATTTCTTTTAATAGCATATCTAATACGACAGGGCCGCCGTGACCTTGTAGTTCTAGTACGTCTTCGCCGGTAAATGAATTTGGCCCTTGGAAGTAAATAGCAATACCTTGGTCAAGCTGTTCACCGCTCAAGCTTTTAAAGGGCACATAGTCTGCGTAACGTGTTTTAGGGCAACGGCCAATAATGTGCTCTGCCACTGTTTTAGCTAAGCTGCCAGAGACGCGAATAATACCAACCCCACCACGTCCAGGTGCGGTCGCTTGTGCTGCAATTGTGTCTTGATTAATCATGCGATGAAATAATGCCAATAAAAGAATGAATGCTGGCTCTATTGTAACCTATGGCTTAATTTCATGCGAATAGCTCTTTATCTAGTGAAGTGTTTACTATTTGATGTAAGTATTACTTTATTTAGCTTTAATTAATAATAAACGCCTATTGCAAATGATAATTATATTCATTACCATGTTGCGCATTCTAAATCTTATCGTTTTTTATTATGCGTCTTTCTGCTGTTTTTATTGCACTTGCTGCTGGTTTTTCGGGCGTTGCCCATGCTCAAACTGAAGTGACTACTTCTGATCAAAATGATTCTAAAGAACTCGAAAAAATAGAAGTTGTTGGTCGTGCGTTTTCTTTATATCGCCCAACAGAATCAAGCTTTGCGACTCGTACCAATACACCTTTAGAGAAAATTCCTCAGTCAATTCAAATCTTGCCGCAGGAGCTGATTAGCGATCAGGCTGCTCGCCAAATTACCGACCTTTATAGCAATATTGCTGGTGTTAATGCTTTTAGTTATTCGGGCGTGACATTCCGTGGCTTTCGCCAAGATGAGATTTTATACGATGGTGTGAAGGGCGATCCTTTCAATGGCTTTGCTGTACCGCAATTATTTAATATTGAACAAGTTGCGGTTTTAAAAGGGCCTGCTGGTGCTATATACGGTAGCGGTAATCCAGGTGGTATTATTAACTATGTAACTAAGAAGCCTAAATTCACCAGTGAGCACAGTATTGAAGTGGAAGTGGGGAATGATGACTTCTTCAGTGGAGCATTAGAAAGCACGGGGACTTTAAATGAGTCACTTGATAACCATGCTTATCGTGTTGGTCTTTACCGTGATACTGAAAAACCATTTCGTGCAAATACTAGCAGCGATAATACCATTGTTGATCTTGGTTATACGTGGCTTATAAATAGTGCAACCGAATTGACCACTCAGTATACCTATATAGAGCAAGAGTTGGGTGGGGCACGTTTACGTGGTGTTCCTGCTGATGATAATGGCAATTTTCTAACTGATATTAGCTGGAACCATAACGAGGCGACAGACTTTCAAAATGTTGAAGCCCATGTTTATCAGGCTACTTTAAAACATGAGTTTAATGATGTTTGGCGCACAGATGTTACAGCACGTTATTTTGATAACAAAGAAGTGCAAAACTACCATGAACCAAGAGGCCTCGTAGATACAGATGACGACGGTATTGTTGATTGGAGCCACCGTGAGTTTCGTGATCAAGTTCGTGAGAACGAAGGCTTTAGCTTAACAGCTAATGCGATTGCAGAATTTGTGGTTGCAGATATGCAGCATCAAGTGCTGTTTGGTAGTGACTGGTATGAACATGATTTTGAAAGCGTTTACCGTACAGCTACACAACAAAGTAAAGGTGGCCCTGTACCAGGTCTTGCTCTTAACAACCCTGAATATGGTTTAACCTCTGCTGATGATTATGACCTTGATAGTATTACACCAAGGCTTGGCAAAACGAATAGCACCCGTTTTGGTGCGTACCTGCAAGACCAGCTAGATATCACCGTAAATTGGAGTGTGACCGCTGGCTTAAGGTATGATCGTTTTGAAGATAAAGATCTGTTAAATCAAACCGAGTTTTCTGATAGCGACTTAACTTACCGTATTGGTACCAGCTATAACATTAACAATATGTTCTTCCCTTATGCGCTACATGGCACTGGCTTTGTGCCGCAAAGTGCCAGTAATCAAGAAACAGCAAAGGGCGGTCCGTTCTCGCCGGAGACTAGCCGTATTAACGAGTTAGGTTTAAGAACCAAGCTATTAGCAGACACACTTGCCGTTAATATGGCTGTGTACGATATTGTTCGCGAAAACATCCTGCAGCCTAGCTTATTAGGTGATGTTGCAGGTGACGGCGTTGATGACTTAGTTGCCGTTGGTGAAGTACAAAGTAAGGGCTTTGAACTCGAAGTGGTTGGTGACATCACTGAGCGCTGGGTAGTTACTGCAAGCTATGCCTATAATGATACCCGTATCACTGAAGCAAATGATAGTATTACTAACCAAATTCCTGATAGCGATAAATTTGCTAACGCGCCGCAAAATACTCTAGGTATATGGACACGCTATGAGCTACCTAGCTTATCGTCATCTATTTCTGCTGGTCTAGATTATGTTGATGAACAGCTTAGTTTAGGTGGCCAACACGTTAAACCTTACACTGTTTACAACATGGCGTGGCAAACAAGGGTTGATAATTGGCAATGGCAGCTATCAGTTAAGAACGTGTTTGATAAAGAATACGCAAGCAGTGGCTTTATCGAGCGAACAGGGCACTTTCCTGGTGAACCGCGCCGTGTCTATTTAAGTGCTAAATACAGCTTTTAATGGTGGCGTGTGAACGCTAAAAGTTGGTTTAACTTACATTCTTGGGCAGGACTCTTTGTTGGAGTCCTGCTTTTTGTTACTTGCGTATCGGGCACACTCGCTACGTTAAGCCATGAACTCGAGTACTTAACAGACGCAAAATACCGTGCTTTAAGTTCTTCTACCTCTACTAACTACCTAGCTCTCGAAAACACCCTTAATAAGCATTATCCGCAAGCTCAGTTACTTTATATCCAACGTCATAAGCAAGATTACCTTGCCACTGAAGCGGCCCTTAAAGTCGGTGATTCATTTCGGTTTGTATATTTAGATGCTGCAACCGGTACCTTACTTGGTGAAGGAGAGTGGGCGCGGATATCGCGGTTTTTACGTAACTGGCATATGAACTTGTCGATGGGCTGGACAGGTAAATTAATCGTCACCAGTTTGAGTATGTTACTCGTTATTTTATTGGTCTCGAGTTTTTATGTGTATCGGCGCTGGTGGCAAGGCTTTATGAAAAAGCCTGCTGCGCTTAGCCTTGATAAGCGCAGTAGTTGGTCTGATTGGCATAAGCTGTTAGGGCTTTGGAGTTTATGGTTTATTGCTGTGATGGCAATTACAGGGATTTGGTATTTAGTCGAACATGGGCTGCAAACCGCAAAAGTGCCACACACTGCTTCTGCTCCACCAGCTGTGAGTGAGTTTAAAAAACAAAGCCCTCGTAAAGATGTATCGCCAATTAGTTTAGCTACAGCTTATAAAGCCGCTCAACAGGCGTTTCCTAGCCTTGATATTCGCTATATCCGTTATCCTAATAAAGTGAATCAGCCTATTGAAGTACGCGGCTATAACGATGATATTTTACTTCGTCTACGTGCTAATCGCGTGTATTTGGAGCCAAGCTCCGGTGAAGTTCTTGGCATACAAAAAGGGGAACAATTACCTATTGTCGCAAGAATCACCGATACCGCTGATCCACTACATTTTGGCAACTTTGCAGGAATTGGTACTAAGCTTATTTGGGGGTTATTTGGTGCATTGATGAGCTTTGTAAGCGCTGCTGGCATCTATATGAGTTGGCTTAGGGTTAAGCGTAAAACAACGGCTATAAAGTGGCTTGGTTTATCTGGAGTGATTGCAATCGGTTTGGTGGTTGCTTCGCTACTCACAACAAGTTTGAGCTTTACTGAGCGCAGTGTACCCAATCAGGTTTATTCTCCTATTCTGGGTTAGCCATTTTCAGGCATTAAAAAAGGCGCAGTTAGCGCCTTTTTTATTGAGTTAAGAGTTTAGCCTCTTACCTTAATACCTTTTTTCTCCATACCGCGGTAGATGATTAGCATCTGTGCGATTGAGATAAGGTTCGATACTAACCAGTAAAGTACTAGGCCAGATGGGAACCACAAGAAGAAAATTGAGAATATTACAGGCATAAAGGTCATCATTTTTTGCTGCATAGGATCTTGAACTGTCATAGGTTGCAGCTTCTGAGTAACGAACATACTTAAACCAAATAGAACTGGTAATACATAGTATGGGTCCATTGCTGATAAGTCATTTAACCATAAAACGAATTCAGCATGGCGTAGCTCAGTTGATTCTAGGAATACGTAGAATAATGCTAAGAAAATAGGCATTTGCAGTAAAAGAGGGAAACAGCCACCCATAGGGTTCACTTTTTCTTTCTTATACATTTCCATCATAGCTTGACCGAATTTTTGACGATCATCGCCATACTTCTCTTTTAGTGCAGCCATTTTAGGTTGTAATGCGCGCATCTTCGCCATTGACGTATATTGCGCTTTTGTAAGAGGGTACATTGCAGTTTTAACGATAACCGTAATTGCAATGATTGCCAGACCCCAGTTACCTAGGATGCTGTGTAACCACTTCAGTAATACGAATAATGGTTGTGAGATAAACCATAACCAACCATAGTCTACTGTGAGGTCTAAGTCTGGGTGAATTGCTTCTAGTACATCAGACTCTTTCGGGCCCATGTAGTAAGTAGAAGAAAGAGTAGTTTGTGTGCCTGCCTGAACGTTTACCGCTTCACCTTTAGTACCAATAATGGCTGCATTACCAGCAACTAGTTTGCTGTAAAGGGTATTTTGTTGATCTTGCTTTGGCACCCATGCACTTACAAAGTAATGTTGGATAAATGCGATATAACCGCCAGATGTGGTGATGTTGAGGTTTTTATCAGCCATGTCTGAGAAGCTATACTTTTCGTATGGCTCTTCTTCAGTACCGTAAGCTGCCCCTAGATAGTTTTGATCTACTAAGCTACCTTTTTCTTGTACAGTACGCTTAACTTGCGTGTATAGCTGAACTTGAATAGGATCTGCTGTTACGTTGTTTACTGTGTACTCTAGACCTACAGCGTAGTTGCCTTTTTTGAATATATAGGTTTTAGTAAATGTCACACCTTTACTGTCAGTAAATTCAAGTGGAACACGCAGCTCATCACCATTTAATGTAAATGCTTTTTGTGTGGTTTTATAAACAGGGCGGCCTTTGACTGTTGCGTCGGGGCCATTTAAACCTATCAAGCCACTTTGTGAGAAGTATTGTTTACCGTCAAACACACCTAGGAGCATGTAAGGAGTATCACTACCTTTTGTCTCTTCATATTGAAGTAGGTCTGCTTCAATAATGTCACCACCGCGGGTGTCAATTTTTACAGTAAACACATCAGTTGTTACATCAATAACTGAGCGCTTTGCTGTTGTAACTGCAGGTACTTCACCGTCAGATGATGCCGGAATAAACTCATCTGATTCTGGTGTTGTTGCGCCTTGTGTTTGTGTTGTGGCACTTGGATCAGCTTTTGGTGCATTGTAGTCGTTATTCCATTCTTGGAATAATAAAAACGACACAAGCATCAAGCCGATTAATAAAAACGTGCGTTGCGATTCCATAACAGCTCTTATTTCTCGTGTTGGTGGTTAATATGATTTTTTGCCGGTACGGGATCATCCCCACCAGCATGTAAAGGGTGGCATTTTAATATGCGTTTAACAGCTAACCAACTGCCTTTTACACTTCCATGCAAATTAATTGCTTGAATAGCATAACTTGAGCAGGTTGGGTTAAAACGACAATGCGGGCCTAATAACGGGCTTATCCACTTTTGATAGCCACGTATAAGCATGACTAAACAGCGCTTTGGAATAGCAACAAGTGGTTTAAGTAACCTCATGATGAGTCAGCCCCTGCGTTAATTTAGTCAATGGATACCATGAATTTAAATTCCCAATGTAGAATTTTAAATGCATGATTAAAAGGTGAGCTAAAGATACCCTAATTAAGCCTGTAATTCTATTGCTATCAGGCTTGTTTATTAGATTTAGCCGATTTATTGGGGCGCTTTTTAAAAGGAGGTGGTTTTGGAGCACCTGGCTTGCAGCGTTCATTAATTTTTCGCCACAATTTATTCAATTGTTTGGTTAGCTCTTCGTTTGACTGCTCATCAATACCGCTTTTAACCATGAGCACTATATCAATGTTATCGAGTTTATGTTGATTTAAACGGAAACTTTCGCGAGCAAGGCGTTTAATTCGATTACGTTGACAGGCTTTTTTAACGCGTTTTTTTGCAACCGTAAGACCTAATCGAGGATTAGTTTGGTCATTGCGTTTGGCTAATAAAGTAAAGAAAGGAGTCGCAGCGCGTGCTGGTTCATTAAAAATGCGGGAGTAATGCGAGGGAGTTAACAAACGTAACTCCCTGCTGAAGCTAAAGTCTTCCACTTATATATTAAGCAGAAAGTACTTTACGGCCTTTAGCACGACGACGAGCTAATACTTTACGGCCATTTGCTGATGCCATACGAGCACGGAAACCGTGTGTACGTTTGCGTTTTAAAACGCTAGGTTGAAAAGTTCTTTTCATAACAATTCCATCCGATCGGTTAAGGTTAAAACATCCTATGCAGGTCGCGATCCTGGCACAGGTGCCATTGCGAGCGCGAGATATTATAGATGAAGACCACAAAAGTCAATCATTAAAACGCTGCAGAGGTAGTAATTATAAAGGATCCTTTACCTTGATCATATAGGATCATCATAAATAAGAAGTTTTCCACAGCCTCTGTATAAAAAGTGAATAAAAGCTTGGGAAAAGTAAATTAGATCGTAGATTTCGATCGCGATCCGCCTGCAAATTTGCTATGATCAGTGTTCAGGCTTAAAAAATAAATACTCTATAAATCATGGTGTTACTTGTTTTTTTGCGCGAGATCATATTTTTCAGAAAAATCAATCTTGTACTTGTGGATAAAGTGCCTTCATAATAGTCGGTCTGGGTCGATAAAATCGGTCAAAGATTAGCAATAAATGTTTGATTTTCCATCATTTAAGATGAACGGGAATAAAATTAAATCTCTAGGAGTTTAATAGTGTATCTGTCGGTTTGGCAAAGTTGTTTATATGTATTGCAAGATGAATTGCCGTCGCAGCAATTCAGTATGTGGGTAAGACCACTTCAAGCAGAAAGTACCGAAGATACGTTAACTATATATGCACCAAATCGTTTTGTATTAGATTGGGTGAGAGAAAAATATTTAAACCGTATTAATGAATTGCTTGTTGAAATTTGTGGCGATGAAGCACCTGAACTTCGTTTTGATGTTGGTAGTAAGCCTATTCTAAATGCCCAAGCGGCAACGATGCCCGCTGCTGCTGAAGTAAGTGCGCCAGTGAATGCACAACACGCAACTGAAAAACAACAGCCAAAGCCTGAGAAAAAAGCAGTAGAGCCTGCTCCTAAATCAGGCTATAAATCAAACATTAAAGAAAATTACACCTTTGATAGCTTCGTTGAAGGTAAATCAAACCAATTAGCAAAAGCTGCAGCGACTCAAGTTGCAGATAACCCAGGTTCAGCATTTAACCCTGTATTTATATATGGTGGTACTGGCTTAGGTAAAACACATTTATTGCATGCTGTTGGTAACGGTATTATGGCTAATAAGCCAGACGCGAAAATTGTTTATATGCACTCAGAACGGTTTGTGCAAGACATGGTTAAAGCGCTACAAAATAATGCCATCGAAGAATTTAAACGTTATTACCGAAGTGTTGATGCATTGATGATCGATGATATTCAATTTTTCGCTAATAAAGAACGCTCACAAGAAGAGTTCTTTCATACCTTCAACGCTTTACTTGAAGGAAATCAACAGATTATATTAACTTCAGACCGCTATCCAAAAGAGATCGAAGGGGTTGAAGATCGCCTTAAATCACGTTTTGGTTGGGGCTTAACCATTGCTATTGAGCCGCCAGAACTTGAAACGCGCGTTGCTATTTTGATGAAAAAAGCGCAGCAAAGTAAAATAAATTTACCTCACGAAGTTGCCTTTTTTATCGCGAAAAAGTTACGCTCAAATGTGCGTGAATTAGAAGGGGCGTTAAACCGCGTTATTGCTAATGCAAATTTTACTGGTCGTCCAATTTCGATCGACTTTGTAAAAGAAGCGCTACGTGACTTACTTGCGCTGCAAGATAAACTGGTAACGATAGATAATATTCAACGTACTGTTGCTGAGTATTACCGTATTCGTGTGTCAGATTTATTATCTAAACGTCGTAGCCGTTCAGTCGCAAGACCACGCCAAGTGGCGATGGCATTGTCAAAAGAGCTAACAAATCATAGTTTACCTGAAATAGGTGATGCATTTGGTGGTCGTGATCACACAACTGTATTACACGCTTGTCGTAAAGTTAAATCACTACGTGATGAAAGCCACGAAGTGAAAGAAGATTATCAAAACTTAATAAGAACCTTGTCATCTTAAGGCCGACTTTATTATGCAAATAACAATATCAAGAGAGCAATTTTTAAAACCTTTAGTTCAAGTGTCAGGTGCGATTGAGCGTAAGCACACCTTACCAATTTTATCGAACGTTTTGTTAGTTGTTGAAAACGGGCAACTTTCAATGACAGGCACAGACCTTGAAATTGAGTTAGTGGCCAGTGTTTTTGTTGGTGAAGATACGGCAGATACCA
The DNA here is from genome assembly GCF_041414825.1 of Pseudoalteromonas sp. 68 DY56-GL68. Taxonomy (NCBI): domain Bacteria; kingdom Pseudomonadati; phylum Pseudomonadota; class Gammaproteobacteria; order Alteromonadales; family Pseudoalteromonadaceae; genus Pseudoalteromonas; species Pseudoalteromonas sp. 68 DY56-GL68. The sequence goes on along the minus strand of NZ_JAOCZL010000001.1, from coordinate 33,199 downwards.
AGCTAACTTTACCAGCTAAAAAATTACTCGATATTTGTAAAAGTTTACCCGATGGCTCTGACCTTACGTTAAGTAGCCAAGATCATCAGTTACTACTAACAAGTGGTAAAAGCCGTTTTTCTTTAACAACGTTGGCCGCGGAAGATTTTCCGAATCTTGAGCAGTGGGATGGTGAAGTTGAATTTCAACTAACACGTTTAGAATTACGTAAGCTTTTAGAAAGTACACATTTCTCTATGGCGAATCAAGACGTCCGTTATTACTTGAACGGTATGTCATTTGAGGTTGATAACACAGATATTAAGACAGTGGCGACAGATGGTCACCGTTTGGCGATTGCACAAAAACAATTACCGCAATCTTTAAATACGCAGCGTCAGTTAATTATTCCACGTAAAGGTGTGCAAGAAATTATGCGCCTAATGGTGGCTGATGATGAGCTAGTAACCATTCAATTTGGTGCTAATCATATTCGTATTATTGATACTGAATTTACGTTTACCAGTAAACTGGTTGATGGTCGTTTCCCTGATTATCGCCGCGTACTTCCTCGTGGAGGAGACAAAGTCATTACTGCTAACCGAGAGTGGTTACGTAGTGCTTTCCAACGTGTGTCTATTTTATCGAATGAAAAGTTCCGTGGAGTACGACTAAATCTGTCTGAAGGTTTATTGAAAATTACGGCAAATAACCCTGAGCAAGAACAAGCTGAAGAAGTGGTTGAAGTAATGTACCAAGGCGGCGAACTTGAAATTGGCTTTAACGTTTCTTATGTACTTGATGTACTTAATACATTAAAAACAGAAGATGTAACCTTTACACTTGCAGACTCTAATAGCAGTGCGCTAATTGAAGGTGCAGGTGACGAAGAAGCTATGTACGTTGTTATGCCGATGCGCCTATAAGCTTATATGAGTTTAAGTCATTTAAGCCTCAATAATTTTCGAAATATTGAGGCGCTGACACTTGAGCCGGTTAATGGCATAAACATTATCTATGGCGAAAATGGCAGTGGAAAAACCAGTCTCCTTGAGGCGATATATTTCCTTTCTCACGGTAAATCATTTCGTACCGCCAAACATAAAAATATCATTCAGCATCAACAAGACAAGTTTGTGATTCATGGTCGCAAAGCGCTGCATGATTTGTCTATTCCGATTGGTATAAGCAAAAACCAAGCGGGTGAAACGTCTTTAAAGATTCAGGGAAAAACGAGCCGTAAAATCTCTGAATTAGCTCAGCTAGTGCCGGTGCAAGTTATTACTCCAGAAAGCTATTCCTTGTTTTTTGGTGGCCCAAAAGAGCGTAGAAAATTTCTCGATTTAGGATTGTTCCACGTGGAACATGACTTTTTTTACTTGTGGCAGTCTTTTAATAAAGTACTGAAACAACGTAATGCTTTATTAAAAAGTAAACCTAGAGATTATTTCGAACAGATCAAGTTTTGGGATAAAGAATTTGTTAGACTAGCTGAACAAATAAATAATCTAAGAATCGCGTATATAAGTAGGTTTAAGCAGCAGTTTTTTGATAAAATGTGTGCAGAATTAACGCTTGTAAGCGATTTAGAAATTAACTTTCATGCGGGCTGGAAAGAGAGTGAAACGCTCTCAGAGGCGCTTGAGCAAAGCTTTGAACGTGATGCCAAACAAGGTTTCACAAGTAAAGGTCCGCATAAAGCTGATTTTAGTTTTAGCGTTTCTGGTAACAGCGTAGAAAATACCTTTTCTCGCGGTCAATTGAAGCTCTTGCTTTATGCGTTAAAAGTAACGCAAAATAGCTTAATTGAGTCAGAAACAGATAAGCAATCTATATTGCTAATAGATGACTTACCTTCAGAACTAGGTGAAGATACAAAAGAAAAAGTGGGTCAGCTTTTGACTCATTGCGATTCGCAACTTTTTATCTCATCAATTTTATCTGAAAGTATTTCTGCTGTGGTGGAACCCATGCAACGAGAACTAAAAATGTTCCACGTGAAACATGGCAACCTAATAACAAGATAAGTGGGATTAACCATGTCTGAGAATTACGATTCGTCGAGTATTAAAGTACTTAAAGGATTAGACGCAGTAAGAAAGCGTCCAGGAATGTATATAGGGGACACCGATGACGGTACAGGCCTACACCACATGGTGTTTGAGGTTGTTGATAACTCTATCGATGAAGCCTTAGCTGGTCATTGTGATGATATTTTTGTAACGATTCACTTAGACGGTTCAGTCTCTGTAAGAGATAACGGTCGTGGTATTCCTACATCTATTCACGAAGAAGAAGGTGTTTCTGCGGCTGAAGTTATCATGACAGTACTTCATGCTGGTGGTAAGTTCGATGATAACTCATATAAAGTATCTGGTGGCTTACACGGTGTAGGTGTTTCGGTAGTAAATGCACTATCTGAAAAGCTGCAACTGACCATTCGTCGTGAAGGCAAAATTCACCAACAAACATATACTATGGGTGTACCAGATGCGCCATTAGCTATAATTGGTGATGCAACAGACACAGGTACTGAATTACGTTTCTGGCCAAGTGGTGAAACATTCAGTGACCTTAACTTCCACTACGATATCTTAGCAAAACGTTTGCGTGAGCTTTCGTTCTTAAACTCTGGTGTAAGTATCATTCTTACTGATGAGCGTGAAGAATCTAAGAATGACCACTTCAAATATGACGGTGGTATCCAAGCATTCGTAGAATATCTAAACCGTAACAAAACACCTGTACATAAAAGTGTTTTCCACTTTACCCATGAGCGTGAAGAAGACGGTATTAGTGTAGAAGTTTCAATGCAGTGGAACGATGGTTTCCAAGAAAGCATTTACTGTTTCACAAACAACATTCCACAACGTGATGGTGGTACGCACTTAGCTGGCTTTAGAGCTGCATTAACGCGTACGCTAAATAACTACATGGAAAAAGAAGGCTTTAACAAAAAAGCGAAAACAACAAGCAATGCGACGGGTGATGATGCTCGTGAAGGCTTAACTGCGGTTGTAAGTGTTAAAGTACCTGATCCTAAGTTCTCATCACAAACTAAAGACAAACTAGTATCAAGTGAAGTTAAGTCTGCTGTAGAACAAGCAATGGCAGAAAAACTAACAGAGTTCTTATTAGAAAACCCTGTTGATGCTAAAACAGTTGTTGGCAAAATTATTGATGCAGCACGAGCTCGTGAAGCAGCACGAAAAGCACGTGAAATGACACGCCGTAAAGGTGCAATGGATTTAGCTGGTTTACCAGGTAAATTGGCAGACTGCCAAGAAAAAGATCCAGCACTTTCTGAACTATACATAGTGGAGGGTGACTCTGCAGGTGGTTCAGCTAAGCAGGGTCGTAACCGTAAAAACCAAGCTATCTTGCCACTTAAAGGTAAGATTCTTAACGTAGAAAAAGCACGCTTTGATAAGATGCTTTCTTCTCAAGAAGTCGCAACTCTCATTACAGCATTAGGCTGTGGTATTGGTCGTGATGAATATGACCCAGAAAAACTACGTTATCATCGTATCATTATCATGACCGATGCGGACGTGGATGGTTCTCACATTCGTACCTTACTACTGACTTTCTTCTATCGTCAAATGCCAGAGATTGTAGAGAAAGGCTTTATTTATATTGCACAACCGCCACTTTATAAAGTGAAAAAAGGTAAGCAAGAACGCTACATTAAAGATGACCCAGCGCTTGTTGATTACTTAACATCATTAGCATTAAACAATGCTGCACTTTATACAAGCGAAGGTGCATCTGCACTTGAAGGTGAAGAATTAGAAAGAATTGTTCACGACTATCAAAATACAGTTAAAGTGATTGAGCGCTTAAAACGTAAATATCCAAATTCGGTTATGGAACGTTTAATTTATCAAAGCGAAATTACCGAAGCTGATCTAGCAGATGAAGCAAAAGTTAAAGAGTGGACTAACATCCTTGTTGACGACTTAATTGCACGTGATGAAGATGCAACTATCTTCCACGCCGGCACTGAGCACGATACTGAGCGCAACATGTATTATCCTGTTGTGAATATTCGCCAGCATGGTGTGGATAAAGCGCATGTATTGAACTTCGACTTCATCACATCTCGTGACTACAAACGCATTGCAGCGACAGGCGTAAACATTGCTAACTTACTTGAAGAAGGCGCATATGTTCAACGTGGTGAGAAGACATTAGCTGTTGATAACTTTGTGGATGCATTAGAGTGGTTGATCAATGAATCGAAGCGTGGTCTTTATATTCAACGTTATAAAGGACTTGGTGAGATGAACCCAGATCAGCTTTGGGAAACCACCATGGACCCAGATGCACGTCGCATGTTGAAAGTAACAATTGAAGATGCCGTAGCTGCAGACCAATTGTTCGCGACTCTAATGGGTGACCAAGTTGAGCCGCGTCGTGACTTCATCGAAACGAATGCGCTACGTGTAGTTAATCTAGACGTATAACGCTAAATTAAGAATTAAAAAGGAGCCTACAGGCTCCTTTTTTTATTGCTGAAAAAGCACAAACTGCTTAAAACCTTACTGCACACAAGGTATACTGAGAGCAATTTTCAGACTAAACGCACCAGATACTATAAGCCAAATATGCAAAAATATGACGTTAAAACCTTTCAAGGTTTGATCCTGGCTTTACAGGACTATTGGGCACAGCAAGGCTGTGTGATTGCTCAACCACTCGATATGGAAGTGGGAGCAGGGACATTTCATCCGTTAACTTTCTTAAAGTCAATTGGCCCTGAGCCAATGTCGAGCGCGTATGTTCAACCATGCCGCCGTCCAACTGATGGTCGTTATGGTGAAAACCCGAACCGTTTACAGCATTACTACCAATTCCAAGTAGTTTTAAAGCCATCACCAGAAAACATCCAGGAGCTCTATTTAGGCTCATTAGCTGCTGTTGGTATCGATACACTAACTGATGAAGTTCGCTTTGTAGAAGACAACTGGGAGTCACCTACATTAGGTGCTTGGGGTCTAGGTTGGGAGATCTGGTTAAATGGCATGGAAGTAACTCAGTTCACTTACTTCCAACAAGTTGGTGGCTTAGAGTGCTCACCAGTGACCGGTGAAATCACTTATGGTCTTGAGCGTTTAGCAATGTACATTCAGGGCGTAGATAGCATCTATGACCTAGTATGGGCAGACGGCCCTATGGGTCGTGTAACATACGGTGATGTATTCCATCAAAATGAAGTAGAGCAGTCAGCTTATAACTTCGAACAAGCGGATGTTGAGTTCTTATTTGCACAGTTTGATCACTGTGAAAAGGAAAGCGAAAAGCTAATTGAAGCAGGCTTACCATTACCCGCTTATGAGCAAGTAATGAAAGCATCACATGCATTTAATTTATTAGATGCTCGTCACGCTATCTCAGTAACAGAACGTCAACGTTATATCTTACGTGTTCGTGCTTTATCAAAAGCATGTGCGCAAAGTTACTATGATGCCCGTGAAGCTCTTGGTTTCCCGCTTTGTAAGGATTAAGAATTAGCATGTCAGCAGAAAATTTATTAGTAGAAATTGGCACTGAAGAGTTGCCACCGAAAGCACTTCGTAAACTTGCTGAGTCGTTTGCTGAGAACTTAGCAGCTGAGCTTACAAGCTTAGAACTAGCACATCAAGGTGTTAACTGGTACGCATCTCCACGCCGTTTAGGTTTACGTGTTACTGCACTTGAAGCTAAGCAAAGTGACAAGGTAGTAGAAAAGCGCGGTCCTGCTGTAGCAGCTGCATTTGATGCCGATGGTAATCCAACTAAAGCAGCAATGGGTTGGGCTCGTGGTTGTGGTATCGATGTAAGCGATGCGCAAACACTAGAAACAGATAAAGGTGCTTGGTTATTACATAAAGCACAAGTAGAAGGTAAATCAACAACTGCACTTATGAGTGATGCTGTAAACAAGGCACTTGCTAAATTACCTATTCCTAAACCAATGCGTTGGGGTGCAAATAAAACACAATTTATTCGCCCAGTACACACTGCAACTATTTTGTTTGGTAGCACGCTAATCGAAGGCGAAATCCTTGGTAAGCAAGTTGGCAACCAATTACAAGGTCACCGTTTCCATCACCCAGAAAAAGTAACAATCAACCACGCTGATGATGTGTTTGATGTGCTGAAATCTGCTTACGTTGTCGCTGACTTTGCAGCGCGTAAAGCACAAATTCGCGAACAGATTGAAGCAGCAGCTAGCGCTGTAAATGCAAAAGTAGCGATGGATGAAGACTTACTTGAAGAAGTAACATCCTTGGTTGAATGGCCAGTAACGCTGACAGCAACATTCGAAGAAGCATTCTTAGATGTTCCTTCAGAAGCCCTTATCTATACCATGAAGGACGACCAGAAGTACTTCCCGTTATTAGACCAAGATGGCAACTTACTTAACAAGTTCCTGTTTGTTTCTAATATCGAAAGTAAAGATCCAAGTGTGGTCATTGCCGGTAACGAAAAAGTTGTTCGCCCTCGTTTAGCTGATGCACAGTTTTTCTATGAAACTGATAAGAAGAAAACGCTAGAGAGTCGCCTAGAATCGCTAGATACTGTTTTATTCCAAAAGCAACTTGGTACGCTGAAAGATAAATCTGAGCGTATTAGTGAACTTGCAGGTTACATTGCAGAGCAATTAGGTGCCGATGCCGAGCTTGCTAAGCGAGCAGGTCTTCTAAGTAAAACAGACTTAATGACCGAAATGGTTATGGAGTTTACCGACGTACAAGGTGTAATGGGTATGCATTACGCTCGTCACGACGGTGAAGCCGAAGAAGTTGCACTGGCGCAAAATGAACAATATATGCCACGTTTTGCGGGCGATAATTTACCAACAAATGTGATCAGCTGTGCTGTCGCAATTGCTGATAAGTTTGATACGCTGGTGGGTATTTTTGGTATTGGCCAAGCGCCAAAAGGCGACAAAGACCCATTTGCACTTCGTCGTGCTGCCATTGGTGCATTACGCATCATGGTAGAAAAATCATTACCGCTAGATATCTTAGACCTTGTTGCTAAGTCACAAACGCTATTCGGTGAAAAGCTAACAAACCTAAACGTATCAACAGATGTGTTTGAGTTTATGCTAGGCCGTTTCCGCGCATGGTATCAAGATGAAGGTATTGAAGTTGATGTCATTCAAGCTGTGCTAGCACGTCGTCCAACTAAACCAGTTGACTTCGACCGTCGTGTTAAAGCGGTAAGTCACTTCCGTACACTAGACGCAGCAGAGGCGCTTGCAGCAGCAAATAAACGTGTAAGCAACATCTTGGCTAAGAATGACATCACAACGCAAGGTGATGTAAATGAGAGCCTATTAAGCGATGATGCAGAAAAAGTATTAGCGTCACACGTTGCTAAGTTTGCAACTGAGCTTGCACCTCTATATGCAAATGGCGATTATCAAGAAGCATTGTCACAACTTGCGGGTATCCGTGAGAGTGTTGATAACTTCTTCGATAACGTCATGGTAATGGCAGATGATGAAGCGGTTAAACAAAACCGTTTAGCATTATTAAGTCAGTTAAGCCGTCTGTTTTTAGATATTGCTGATATTTCTGTACTTCAGAAGTAAGTAGTAGCCAATTAATAAAAGCCAGCTTTGTGCTGGCTTTTTAGTAGCATAAGGAACAGTAATGAAACGTGTAATTACTTTAGCATTAGCAGGTTTATTAACAGCCTGTACGAGCCAAATACAAATGCCAAGCATCGACGACATGCTGCCCAGCAAAGACTTAGATCGTACCATGTACTTGCGTGGCGACTTTACGTTATGGGATGCTGAACCACAATATATACTAGAGCAAGTTGCATCAGGTATCTTCCAAGCAGAAGTAACGTTCTCAACACCAGGGAAAGTCTATGAATTTAAAGTAGCTGATGCTAACTTTAGTCAAGGCTATAACTGTGGTTACAGTGACATGGACCCCGCAGGACAAGCACTATTATTAGGTCAGGCTGCCATCGCCGATTGTAATACTATTTACAACTACTTTAGTTTTAAACCAGCTACAAAAGGCGTGTATGTAGTGAGCTTTGATTACCGCAATAGTAATAAGCCAAAAGTGACAGTTACTAAAAAGTAACTGGAGTTTTTGAGTGGGTTTTTAATTGGTAAAGGTAACAATTAAACGCTCACTCTAATCTTGTTTATCTAGCCTATAGTCCTTTCTTCAGCAAATATCTAAATGGCGCTTGCTCAACATCTTTAGCCACTAGCGTGTGATCCATAAAAGTACAAAAGCTTGGGATATCGCGGGTGGTTGATGGGTCATCGGCGATGATAAGTAAGGTTTCGCCATCTTTCATTTTACGTACTGCGCCACGTACCATCATGACAGGTTCTGGACAACGAAGGCCAAGTGCATCTAATTGGTGATCGGGATTATCAAAATTCATGGCTGACCTTTTTGGATGAAAGAGACGATTAATAAGCGGCTATTTTAACTTTCTATTGCTGTCAGTTTCAATAACACAAAGCAACGCAAATAAAAAAGGCGCACTGAGTAAATCAATGCGCCTTTTTATCACCAAGATGTTTGATGTGAGCTCGTTATTCTACGCGCTCAAATACAGTTGCAATACCTTGGCCTAAACCAATACACATTGTTGCTAGACCGTATTTAGCATTCTTGTCTTCCATTAGGTGAACAAGCGTTGTGCTAATACGTGAACCAGAACAACCTAGTGGGTGACCAAGTGCAATTGCACCACCATTTAGGTTAACTTTTTCATCTACCACATCCATCAGACCTAAGTCTTTTAATACTGGTAGAGATTGTGCTGCGAATGCTTCGTTAAGCTCTGCAACATCGATATCGTCAATAGTGATACCTGCTTGTTGAAGTGCTTTTTGCGAGGCAGGAACAGGGCCGTAACCCATGATTGATGGATCGCAACCTGCCACAGCCATTGATTTAATACGGGCACGAATTGGTAAACCAAGTTCTTTAGCTTTCTCTTCGCTCATTACAAGCATTGCTGACGCGCCGTCAGAAAGTGCAGATGAAGTACCTGCCGTTACGCTACCTGATGCTGGATTGAATACAGGGCGTAGTTGCGATAAGCCTTCAACAGTTGTCTCTGGGCGGATTACTTCATCGTCTTCAACTAAGATTAAAGAGCCATCTGCATCGTGACCTTCCATTGCTAGGATTTCACGACGGAAACGACCTTCAACCGTTGCTGCATGTGCACGTTGGTGTGAGCGGTAAGCAAATTCGTCTTGTTGCTCGCGGCTAATGCCGTGAAGCGTTGCAAGGTATTCAGCAGTTAAACCCATTACGCCAGCAGCTTGTGCTACAGACGTTGATAAACCTGGGTGAAAATCATTACCGTGAGTCATAGGTACGTGACCCATGTGTTCAACACCACCAATGATGTAGGTATCACCAGCGCCAGTCATAATAGCGCGTGCTGCATCGTGTAATGCTTGCATTGATGAGCCACATAAACGGTTAACTGTAACAGCTGGCACTGAATGTGGGATACCGGCAAGGAGTGCTGCGTTACGAGCAATGTTAAAACCTTGCTCTAAAGTCTGTTGTACACAGCCCCAGTAAATATCATCAATTGATGCTGGATCAACGGCTGGGTTACGGTCTAACAAACCTTTCATTAAGTGAGCACTTAAATCTTCCGCACGCTTGTTTTTGAATACGCCGTTCTTTGAACGACCCATTGGTGTGCGGATACAATCTACGATTACTGGATTATTCATGTTTCTTATCCTTCCACCTTGTAGAATACACGGCCTTCTTCGGCCCATTTGCGAGTTTCATCAGATACTTGGTAAATCGCACCTAAGTGAGCGTACTTGTCTGCTGTTGCAACAAAATTCGCTAAACCAGTTTGATCTAAGTAACGGAATGCACCGCCTCTAAATGGAGGGAAACCAATGCCGTAAATTAGCGCCATGTCAGCTTCTTGTGGTGACGCTACGATACCTTCTTGTAAACAAAGTAGTACTTCGTTGATCATCGGGATCATACAACGGTCAATGATTTCTTGTTTATCGAAATCTTTAGGTGCATCAGTGATAGCACTTAGTAACTCAGTTGCTATTGCATCTTTTGCTTTTTTCAGGCGACCACGACGGTCTGGCGCGTATTGGTAGAAACCAGCACCATTTTTCTGACCAAAGCGTTTTTCGTTTGCAAATACAGTAACAGGGTCTTTATCTTGGCGAGCCATACGCTCAGGGAAACCGTCAGCCATAACACCAGTACAGTGGTAAGCTGTATCGATACCTACAACATCAAGAAGATATGCAGGACCCATAGGCCAACCAAATACATTTTCCATCACTTTATCAACTTTAGTGAAGTCAGCACCTTCAACAACAAGTTTGCTGAAACCTGCAAAGTAAGGGAATAGTACGCGGTTTACAAAGAAGCCTGGGCAGTCGTTTACAACGATTGGTGATTTACCAAGTTTTAATGCGTAATCAACAACGGCATTAATAGTAGCTTCTGATGTTTTTTCACCACGAATGATTTCTACTAAAGGCATTTTTGGCACTGGGTTAAAGAAGTGCATACCACAGAAGTTTTCTGGTTTTTCAAGCGCAGATGCTAACTCGTCAATACGAATTGTTGAGGTATTTGAAGTTAGGATAGTGCCCGCAGGTAAGTCTTTTTCAAGACCAGCAAGAACAGCTTGCTTCACTTTAGGGTTTTCAACTACGGCTTCAACAACAATGTCAGCGCTTTGTAGGTCTGCATCGTTTAGCGTTGGTTTGATCTTGCCTAATGTAGCAACCATCTTATCCATCGCCATATGGCCACGTTGTACTTTTTTACCAAGTAGCTTAGATGCTTCGCCCATACCTAAATCAAGTGCATCTTGATTGATGTCTTTCATGATAATAGGTGTGCCTTTATAAGCAGACTGGTATGCAATACCGCCGCCCATAATACCTGCGCCTAATACAGCTGCTTGTTTAATTTCAAGTTCACTGTGTTTAGCTTGCTTCTTCGCTTTACCTTTAATGTATTGGTCAGCTAAGAAAATACCAGTTTGCGCAGCAGCTTCGCTTGTTGCTGCTAATTTAGCAAAGTTAGCGTTTTCAATCGCCATTGCTTCAGCGCGTTCACAGTTTGCTGCAGCTTTGATTGTTTTTACAGCCATAACAGGTGCTGGGTAGTGACCTTTTGTCTGACCCATTACCATGCCTTCAGCCATCGCAAAGCTCATACCTTGCTCAACACGGTTCATTTTCAGTGGCTGTAATTTTACTTGTCGTTTTGCTTGCCAATCTAGTTTGCCAGCAATTGCATGCTCAAGTGTTGCAATACTTGACTCTAAAAGTTTGTCAGCACTAACTACCGCGTCAAATGCACCTACTTTTAAGGCATCAGCAGCGCGGTTTTCTTTGCCTGTGGTGATCCATGTCATCGCATTATCAGCGCCAATAAGGCGTGGAAGGCGAACTGTGCCACCAAAACCAGGCATAATGCCTAGTTTAACTTCAGGTAGGCCAATTTTAGCGTTAGAGCTAGCAACACGATAATCGGTAGCAAGTGCCCACTCACATCCACCGCCAAGCGCCATGCCGTTTACAGCACTTAGCGTTGGGAAAGGTAAATCTTCAATCGCGTCAAAAACGTCAGTAGCATTTTTGATCCATGCAACCAATTCTTCTTGCGGTTTAGTGAAAGTAGGTAAAAATTCGAAAATGTCGGCACCGATAATGAAATGATCTTTATCGCTGGTGAACACCATGCCTTTGATATCTGAGTTTGTTGCCAATTCTTTTAATGCTAAAGCGCAATCTTGCAAGGTTTGCTGCGAAAGTTTATTTACTGAGCCGTCGGCACAGAACTTAAACTCGGCGATGTTGTCCTTGATGAAAGCAACTTCAAATGAATCGCTTTTATATAACATTATTATTCTCCCTAGTTTATTAACTAAGACTGGTACGATGAGTTTGCATTTCAATCAGTGTGCTTGCTTTAAAATGAAAATGCAACGAAAAATTTACTGCGCTTTATCGCGATTGGTTAAAATATAGCTGGTTTGGTGCTAAGGTGTAGAAGAAGTTTTTTGTTATTAATTCTTTAATTTTTGTTAAAGGTCATCATGAAAAAACAACTCCTTGGTTGGACAGCTGCCGCATTACTTTTTCCTTTTTTTGCAGCTGAAGCCAACGACAAACATGACGCTTTTTTAAAAGCAGAAAAAAAGGCGCGATACGGTGATTATGACGATATGAAAGAGGCAGCTAATGGATTAGACCACCCGCTAAAGCCTTACGTCGAAAAAGCCTATTGGCAACGAAACCCAAGTTTGAAGCATCAAACAGAAATAGAAAATTATCTAAATGTTTATCGTAATACGCCATTAGAGTGGCCTGTGCGTAAAGCATGGCTTAACTATTTAAAAGAGTACAATAAAAAAGCCGCTTATATTCGTAATTACAGAGAGACCAGTAATAACGAATTGACTTGTCCTTATTTAAGCTTTCAATTGGACTTAGGTGCGCCTAAAGAAGCAATAATGAATCAAGTTAGTGATTTATGGGTGGTAGGGCATTCTCAACCAAAAGAATGCGACACACTTTTTTCACTTTGGAAAAAAGAAGGTTATCAAACACAAGAACGTATTTGGCAACGAGTTTCTCTCGCTGCAGAAGGCGGTACGTCAAGCTTATTGCCTTACCTAAAGTCATTACTCCCTAAAGATGAGCAGTACCTAGCTGATTTATATTTAAAAGTACGCAAAGACCCGAGTGCTTCGGCTGGTTTATATCGCTTTAAGAAAAAGACAGCCAAAGAAGGGCAAATAGCATTATACGGGGTGAAACGCTTAGTTTGGCGTGATAAAGAGTTAGCGCTTCGAGCATGGGAAAAGCTTGAAAAAATGTTTGTTTACACGGAAGAACAAAAAGCAGATGTGTACTACAACTTTGCACTATCGCTTGCCTCAAGCGGGCATAAACAAGCTCGCTTTTGGTTAAATAAGGTGCCTAAAGAGCGTCAAACAACGAAGTTAATGCAGTGGCAGCTTGCTAATATGCTCGAATTGCAAGATTGGTCTGGTATTGTGGCGTTTTTTACCGGTAAAGAAAACCTAAGCCTAGGTCAGCAATATTGGTTAGCATATAGCTTAAATCAGCGTGGCGAAGTTGAAGATGCCCGCGCTCTTTGGCAAAAAGTAGCCAAAGAGCGCGATTATTACGGCTTTTTAGCGTCTGCCCGATTAGGTATTCCGGTTAGTTTAAACAATCAACAGTTGCAAATTTCTGATAAGCTCCAACTAGAAGTCGCAAATGCACCTGGCTTTAAGCGTGCGCGTGCACTCTATGAGCTTGAGCGCTACACGTCAGCTCGCAGGGAGTGGAATTACTTAACAGGTACATCAACCAAAGAAGAAAAACTCGCGGCATCAATACTTGCTGCTGAGCTTGATTGGTATGACAGCACTATTTATACCTTGGCACAAATTAAAGAATGGGATTATGTTGATTTGCGTTTCCCATTTGCGTTTAAAGATGTATTTGAGAGCTACAGTAACCGTAATCATATAGACATGGCATGGAGTATTGCAATTTCACGTCGTGAAAGCTCATTTGCGCCCGATGCCCGCTCTCATGCAAACGCCTATGGTTTAATGCAGTTATTACCGAGTACTGCTAAATACATTAATAGAAGTACTGTTTCACGCCGAAAATTGTTTCACCCTAAAACGAATATTCGTTTAGGAAGTGAATACTTGAAATATTTAAAAAAGAAAAATCGTGGCAACGAAATATTAGCAACCGCCTCTTATAATGCAGGTTATCACCGTATTAAACGTTGGATCCCTGAACAGGCAATGCCTGCAGAGTTATGGATTGAACTTATACCTTATACTGAAACACGCAATTATGTGAAGAATGTATTTGCTTACAGGCAAGTTTACCATACGCGTTTAGGGCGAGATGGTAATGTGCTTGCGCCAATTTTAGATATGAAAATGGGCGGCTGACTAATTGACCTTAACCCCCTGTGTTGGGCGTTAAGGTCGACTATGATAGACTGCGACTAAGTCGAATTTACTTATATGGGTTTACTATGGATAAATTAGCGGTGTTATATGCCGAACATATTGCAACCTTGCAACAGCGCACGCGTACAATTACAGAGCGTGAAGGTTTAGAAGGCCTTGTTATTCACTCTGGTCAGGCAAAGCGCCAGTTTTTAGATGATATGTACTACCCGTTTAAGGTTAACCCGCAATTCAAAGCTTGGTTACCTGTAATTGATAACCCTCATTGTTGGATAGTTGTAGACGGTGCATCTAAACCAAAGCTGATATTTTATCGCCCAGTTGATTTTTGGCATAAAGTACCTGATGAGCCTCGTGATTTTTGGGCTGAGTATTTTGATATTGAATTATTAGTACAGCCAGATCAGGTAGAAAAACTGCTTCCTTACGATAAGGCAAAATTTGCCTATATCGGTGAATATTTAGACGTAGCGCAAGCGCTGGGCTTTAGCATTATGAACCCAGAGCCAGTTATGAACTACTTGCACTTTCATCGTGCCTATAAAACACAATACGAGCTTGAGTGTTTACGTCAAGCTAACCGTATTGCCGTCGATGGTCATAAAGCGGCACGTGATGCTTTCTTAGCAGGTGGCTCTGAATTTGATATTCAACAGGCTTATTTACTGGCGACGCGTCAAAGTGAAAATGAAATGCCATACGGTAATATTGTTGCGCTTAATGAAAACTGTGCAATCTTACACTACACGCACTTTGAGCCTAAAGCGCCAGAGACACATCGCTCATTCCTAATTGACGCTGGTGCAAATTTTAACGGCTACGCAGCTGATATCACGCGTACTTATGATTTTAATCAGTCGGGTGAGTTTAGTGACTTAATTAAGGTCATGACGGAGCATCAAATTGCCTTAGGTAAAGCATTAAAACCTGGTATGTTATATGGCGAATTGCATTTGGACTGTCATCAGCGTGTAGCACAGGTGTTGAGCGACTTTAACATTGTGAAGCTACCGGCGGCTGAAATTGTTGAGCGCGGTATTACGTCAACCTTCTTCCCGCATGGTCTTGGCCATCACCTCGGCTTACAAGTGCATGATATGGGTGGTTTTATGGCTGATGATAAAGGTGCACATCAAGCACCACCTGAAGGACACCCGTTCTTACGTTGCACTCGCTTAATCGAAAAGAACCAAGTCTTTACTATTGAACCGGGTTTATATTTTATTGAATCGTTACTGGGTGACCTTGCGCAAACCGATAATAAACAGTTTATTAACTGGGAAAAAGTTGAAGCGCTTAAACCATTCGGCGGTATCCGTATTGAAGATAATATTATCGTTCATGATGATCGCTTAGAAAACATGACCCGTGATCTGCATCTAGACTAATAAAAACGAGATTAACAAGAGGGGCCAAATGGCCCCATTTTTTTGGATAGAAGAATATGTCTGAATATCAATATCCGGCAGAGCCTGTTTTTTACCAAGAAGAAATAAAAAAAAGTACATTTATTGTGCATATTGCCCATACTCCTAACTTAGAGTCAGCAAAAGCATTCATCAAAGAGATTCAAAATAAATACAGTGATGCGCGTCACAACTGTTGGGCACATGTTGCAGGAAATCCAGGTGGTAGCCATGTATATGGCTTTTCAGATGATGGAGAACCTAATGGCACCGCAGGAAAACCAATGCTTAATGTGCTGACGGGGTCTGGAATTGGTGAGATCACCGCTGTTGTAACGCGTTATTTTGGCGGTATTAAGCTGGGTACCGGTGGACTCGTGCGTGCTTATGGTGGGAGTTTAAACAATGCCATGCGTGAGCTTAAAACAATCACCAAAGTACCGAGCGTTGAGTTAGTCGGCTACAGTGATTACAGTGCTCAGGGAGCCATAGAGCAGTTGTTGAAAAGCCAATATCAAGTATTAAATATAGAAAAACAGTTTGCTGAAAATATTGCTTGGAAAATCCAAATAGATAGTCGCCAAGTAGAGCTGGCAATCAAAGAGATACATGAGTTAACACATGGTGCCGTTGAGTTCGCCGTTAAAAAAGATACGCCATGAAATAAACATACAGCGTTTACTTACAGTTAAGCCTGTAAGACAATAAACTCTAATAGCTAAATCAGATATTTAAAAAGCGATACGCACAGATGCAATTTCGTACCATAATAAAAATCCTAGGCCAGCTGGTGGCTTTATTTAGTATCACCATGGTGCCGCCAGCACTGGTATCTTTAATCTATAAAGATGGTGGTGGTGTGCCGTTCGTTCTTGCGTTTATTTTTAGTGTTGTTATTGGTTTAGCAGCGTATTACCCAAACCGCCATGAGCATGGCGACTTAAAAGCGCGCGAAGGCTTTTTAATTGTGGTGTTGTTCTGGTTGGTACTTGGCAGCTTTGCGGCTGTGCCATTAGTTTTTTTACAAGAGCCAAGTTTGTCGTTAGCTGACTCTGTGTTTGAGGCATTTTCAGGCCTTACAACAACAGGGGCAACCGTTTTAACCGGGATTGAGTACCTACCAAAATCAGTGCTTTTTTATCGCCAACAACTACAGTGGCTTGGTGGTATGGGGATCATCGTACTTGCCGTTGCTGTGTTACCCATGCTTGGGGTCGGTGGTATGCAGCTGTACCGTGCCGAAACTCCAGGCCCAGTTAAAGATTCGAAAATGACGCCCCGTATTGCCGATACCGCCAAACACCTTTGGTACATTTATGTGTCACTTACTATCGCGTGTACGCTTGCCTATTGGGGAGCGGGAATGGACTGGTTTGATGCTATTTGTCATGCTTTCTCAACGATTGCGATTGGCGGTTTCTCTACTTATGATGCGTCTATGGGGCAGTTTGATAGTCCACTGATTAACTTTATATGTGTGGTGTTTTTACTTATTGCCGCAATAAACTTCTCGCTGCACTATGCGGCGGTATCCTCGCGCAGTATTCGTGTTTATTTACGTGACCCTGAATTTAAAGTGTTCTTACTTATTCAGCTCGCTCTAGTGATTGTCTGTTTTACTGTACTGTCATCTAATAACATTTATGCAGACGGTGACGAAACATTAGATCAAGCTATGTTCCAGGCCGTGTCAATGAGTACTACCGCAGGTTTCGCTACCGATAACTTTTCTGCATGGCCATTGTTTTTGCCTATTTTATTAATATTCTCAAGCTTTATTGGTGGTTGTGCAGGGTCTACCGGTGGCGGAATGAAAGTTGTGCGTGTGTTCTTACTTTACTTACAAGGTATTCGTGAGCTTAATCGTCTTGTACATCCGCGCGCAATTTATTCAATTAAACTAGGTCGCAAAGCACTTCCAGATAAAGTGGTAGAAGCTGTCTGGGGATTCTTCTCAGCTTATGCTTTAGTGTTTGTGATTATCATGTTGGCACTAATGGGCACAGGTATGGATAACATTAGTGCGTTTTCAGCAACCGCAGCGTGTCTAAATAATTTAGGTCCTGGCTTGGGTGAAGTTGCCGCCCATTATGGGGCGATATCCGATACTGCTAAGTGGTTATTGACCATCGCAATGGTATTTGGTCGTCTTGAAATTTTTACCTTGCTGGTATTGTTCACTCCTACTTTCTGGCGTGGTTAGTGAGCCGTTTATATTTTAAAGGACTTAATGAATGGCAAAGACACAGCTACAGCGTAATTTAGATAAGCTAGCTTATATACCTGCAGGTAGTATTGTTGATGTTGAGATAATCACTCCGATAGATAGTAAGCGAGTTAAAACGGAGTTTATAGGTTTACTCAACGAACAACATATTATTCTTAATTACCCCTCAGCAAGGCGATTAATTAATAGTGGCGAGTTGATCAAAGAAGGTGTGATGGTCATTGTGCGCGCAGTGCTCGAAAGTGGCGGTGGGCAGGTGATTGCATTTCGCCAACAAATTAAGGCCGTCGCTTCGCACCCCTATCGTTTAATCTTTTTAGACTTTCCGAAACACGTTCAGTTATTCAGTCTTCGCAGTGAAACCCGTATTCCAACACTCTTCAGTGCTTGTTTAAACACCGATGAGCAGAAATACCAAGGACTCATTAAAGATATCTCTCTTACAGGCGTACAGTTTGATATTAAAAGTGATGTCGATCTCAGCTTTTTAAAAGAACAAAGCTGTAACCTTGTACTAAATAAGCATGAATTTTCTGGAAAGGTGTGCAGTGTTCGTAAAAATGCGTCTAGCTACCAACTAGGACTTCAGTTAAATACGGGTGAAGAACAAATGAAGTCATTCATGAAAGAGCACTTGATAGACTTTTCAGTACTTGATTGAAGCCATTCACTTTCCCTGATCCGCCGTTTTGCAACAAAGCGGTTGTTTTTTATACTTTTATTGAAAATAAAGTAAAAAAATTTTCGTAAATTATTAAAAATTCAAATAAATCAGCTAGTTAAATTTAAAAAATATTTTTATTTATTTTTATTATTTTCACCGTTCATACAAGGTTTAGACTCACGTTCGAACATTTTTAGTGTTTAGGTAGCTAATTGCACTCAATGTCTCTGTTTTATATTTTTTAACTTCATGATTAATAAAGAAATAATTTTTTAAGCTTTATGTGTGTTGCTAAAAAGCAACAGAAAATTAGCTCATTTTCCTCGTAAAATCACCGAATTCTCTTTAACTAAATGAAAAATAAGGAATTTTAAACTTTGGCATCGAAGTTGAAATAGTCTTAGCGAACACAGAGAAAAGTGATTAGAAGTTTCACACCTCTAACACAGTTAAGACAACATTGAAGGAATAGTGATTATGAAAACAGTAAACAAAACATTTGCACTTTTAGCTCTAGTATCTTCTTCAGCAGCATTTGCAGCGACAGATTTCGAAACACTTGATGTTAACGACGATGGTGTAATTAGCCAAAGTGAAGCGTCAGTTGATGCAACTTTAATGAGTCAGTTTAAAGAATTAGACACAGATGGCAACGGCGAACTTTCTGAAGAAGAATTCGCAAAAGCATAATTTTACAGTAGGGAAACTCTGAAAAGGATTTTCTATACAAGACAACACACTTTGAAGGAATAACATTATGAATACAGTAAATAAAACATTAGCACTAGTCGCACTTGTATCTTCATCTGCAGCATTTGCAATGAGCGATTTTGACACATTAGATGTGGATGGAAACGGTGCCATCAGCCAAAGCGAAGCATCAGTTGATGCAGAGTTAATGAGTATTTTCACAGAACTTGATACAGACGGTAACGGTGAGTTATCAAAAGAAGAGTTCTCTAAAGCTTAATGATGTATTTAGTAAACCCATTAATTTAGCTGATTAGTTCTGAGTTGCCAAAGACAACCTAAATGGATAAGGGAATCCATGATAAAGGATAGCAAGGAGAGTGTGATCAGCTAACACTTTTTTGAGTAGATATTGAAGGATTATGATTATGAAAACAGTTAACAAAGCACTAGCACTTATCGCATTAGCCTCTTCGTCAGCAGCATTTGCAGGCACAGATTTCGATACATTAGATGTAGACGGAGATGGTGTTATCAGTCAAAGCGAAGCATCTGTCGATGCTAACATCATGGCGCAATTTAAAACCCTTGATGTAGATGGCGATGGCGTACTCACTGAAGCCGAATTTTCAGAAGCAGAGTAAAACAAACTCGCAATTAACCAGTTTCCATTGAACAGGGATCTCAGAAACGGATTTCACTCTTAAAAAATGAAGGTAATTATTATGAAACAGATCAATACAACACTTGCAATTTTAGCACTAGCAACTTCATCAGCGGCATTTGCACAAGGTGTAAGCTTCTCAACGTTTGACACTAACAGTGATGGTGTTATCAGTAAAGAAGAAGCATCAGCAAATGTGCAACTAGAGAAGCTATTCCCAGAGTTAGATACTGATGGCAATGGTGAGCTTTCTAAAGAAGAATTTGCACAGATTCAATAGTTAAGTTTTTTCACTTCAAGAGTCGTAAAGCAGCTAAATCATTAAGATTTGCTGCTTTTTTTATGCCAAACACTAAAGGAATATAGCGCTTACTTGGAATAGCTTTTCAACAACCGTAATATGTTTCTTATCGATTAAGAACATAATCACATGATCTCCCGATTGAATCACTGTATCGTCATGGGCAATCAGTACATCATCGTTACGCACAATCGCGCCAATGGTTGTTCCTGCGGGTAGTTTGATATCAGCAATTGCTCGGCCAACAACTTTAGAAGTATGCTCATCACCGTGAGCGACAGCCTCAATGGCTTCCGCAGCGCCTTTACGTAACGAATAAACATTAACGATGTCACCACGGCGAACATGTGTTAACAGCGCCGATATAGTGGCTTGCTGAGGTGAAATAGCAATATCAATTTCACCACCTTGTACTAAGTCAACATAAGCACCACGCTGAATAAGCACCATGGTTTTTTGTGCGCCCATGCGCTTTGCCAGCATCGCAGACATAATGTTTGCTTCATCGTCGTTAGTCACTGCGATGAATACATCCACTTGCTCAATATGTTCTTCAGAGAGCAGTTCTTGATCGGAGGCATCGCCACAAAATACGACGGTGTTATCAAGCATTTCAGATAGCTGGGCTGCGCGCTCTTTATTGCGCTCAAGCAGCTTAACGCTGTGGTTTTTCTCAAGTGAACGCGCAAGGCCCGCACCGATATTACCACCACCGGCAATCATGATTTTTTTGTATGAACGTTCGAGTTTTTGAAGTTCATTCATGACTGCTCGAATATGCTTTGTTGCAGCGATAAAAAACACTTCATCATCCGCTTCGATAACGGTTGTGCCAAGCGGTTTAATCGCTTTACCTTGACGGTAAATAGCCGCTACACGGGTTTCGACATTCGGGATGTGTTCTTTCAAGGCTGAAAGCGCATAACCCACCAGCAAACCACCGTAATAGGCTTTCACCGCAACCAGCGATAGCATGCCATCGGCAAATTGTAATACCTGTAAAGCACCCGGGTAGTCGATTAAGCGACGAATATACTTAGTAACGAGTGCTTCTGGAGCAATGTAGTGGTCAACAGGTAAGTCATCGTTATGGAATAACTTTTCACGGTACTTTAAGTATTGCTCTGAGCGAATACGGGCAATTTTGGTTGGCGTGTTAAAAATACTATAAGCAACTTGGCAAGCAACCATGTTCACTTCATCAGAACTGGTTACGGCAATAATCATATCGGCGTCTTCTGCACCTGCGCGACGCAATACATCGGGATGCGCACTGTGGCCAGTAACACCTTGTAAGTCGTACTTATCTTGTAGCTCTCGCAAACGGTTACCGTCGATATCAACAACGGTGATCTCATTTTGCTCACCTACGAGGTTTTCTGCCAATGTGCCACCAACTTGTCCGGCACCGAGTATGATTATTTTCATAGCGTGTTCTTATTAGTGTTTTTTAACTAGCTTTGCATAATAGAAACCGTCACTTTCACCAGGCAGTAATTGTAGGCCAGGTAAAGTCGGGGTGTCGTTTTCATGCAGAGGTATGTGTTCAGCACTTGGATTATTGGCAAGGAACTTAGCAACTTGTTGTTGGTTCTCTTGCGGTAATACAGAGCAGGTCGCATAAACTAACGTACCACCTGGCTTAAGTAGAGGCCAGATACTATTTAGGATATCGCCTTGTAAATTAGCCAGATCTTCAATATCAGATGCACGACGTAACCATTTAATATCAGGGTGACGACGGATCACGCCAGTAGCTGAACAAGGCACATCAAGCAAGATACGGTCGAATTGCTGCTCATCCCACCAGATGTGAGGTTGTGAAGCATCGGCACATTGTAGATCAGCAGCTAAACCAATACGCACTAAGTTTTGTTTAACACGTTCTAGGCGTTCGCTGTCGCTATCAAGTGCTAATACATCAGCATCGGCAAGCTCTAGGATATGGCACGTTTTACCACCTGGCGCTGCACACGCATCTAAAATGACATCATCATTTTGTGGATCTAAAAAGCGTGCTGCTAATTGTGCCGCGGCATCTTGAACTGAGCAGGCACCGGTATCAAATTCTGGTAATGCGTATACATCACATGGTTTTGCTAGTTTAATACCATCAGGAAAATCAGCATTAAGGGTATGCTCAATATCATTTGCTTTAAGCATTTCGCTGTATTCTTGGGTGCTGTATTGCGATTGGTTTACACGTAACCACATAGGTGCTTGTAGCTGATTAGCTTCAAGGATTTCTTGCCAGTTGTCAGGGTAGGCAGCGGTTACTTGTTTGATGAACCAACCAGGGTGGTTAAATCTGCAAACCGGAATTTGCTTCGCTTTCTCTTCAAGTTCAGCTTGTTCACGTTGGAAACTGCGTAAAATAGCGTTAATCAGGCCTTTTAAACCCAGTGCACGCATTTGCTGAAGTGCGTTTACTGTTTCGCTGATTGCTGCATGAGGCGGTACACGCATATGTTGAAGTTGGTAAATACCTACATACAACAAGAACTGGAAAATACGGCGCTTACCTTTTAGCGGTTGATCTAAAAGTTGTTGGCAATAATTCTCTAAACTAGGTAAATAGCGCAGCACACCGTAGCAAATTTGTTGCAGTAGGGCTTTATCTTTCGGTGATAAACCTTGGCTTGCAAAAGGCAACTCTTGATTTAGCGATGCGCCTTTATCGACCACGTTGTAGAGGGTTTCAGCAGCCAGTGCTCTTACATTACTCATTGCTTTGACCTAATACTGAGCCAGGCGCTACCCAATCACTGCGACCATTTAAAAAGTCAGTTACAGCCATTGGTTTTTTACCTTGTGGTTGAAGAAGGGTGATTTTAAGTGCATCTTGTCCACAGCCAACGGTAATACCTTGCTTATCAGCAGCAATGATTTTACCTGCTTGTGCAGTTTGCGATACAACTTCAGCTTGCCAAATTTTTACCGTTTGTCCTGCCATTTCAGTAAAGCAAACAGGCCATGGATTAAAGGCACGGATATTACGCTCAATTTGCGCAGCATCCATTGACCAATCAATATTAGCTTCGTCTTTTGATAGCTTCTTGGCGTAATTTGCTAGTGCGTCATCTTGCTTTTCTGGGGTGATTTCACCTGCAGCGAGACGATTTATAGTACTGATCAGAGCATCAGGTCCAAGTGCAGCCAGTTTATCGTATAAAGAACTACTGGTTTCTGTGTTATCAATAGGGCAGCGGCTGATGTGTAGCATATCGCCTGTATCTAATCCCTCGTCCATTTGCATTATTGTTACACCGGTTTCACTGTCGCCAGCCCAAATAGCGCGTTGAATTGGTGCAGCACCACGCCAGCGTGGTAAAATAGAACCATGCACGTTTAAGCAGCCTAAGCGCGGTGCATCTAAAATTGCTTTTGGTAGCAGTAAGCCGTATGCCACTACAATCATAATATCGGCGTTCAGGCTTGTAAGCTCTGCAAGTGCTTTATCTGATTTTAGTGATTGCGGTTGAAATACAGGTAAATCATGAGCAAGTGCGAGTTCTTTTACTTCACTGGCTTTAAGCTTTTTGCCACGGCCAGCAGGGCGATCTGGTTGGCTATAAACACCAACAATATCATGCTCTGAGTCTATTAAGGCTTGTAAGTGGCGCGCGGCGAAATCCGGCGTACCAGCAAAAATAATACGTAATGGTTGTGTCACAGGTATTCCTATTGATTAATTTATGATTTAGCTGCCAGCTTCGCTTCTTTCTCAAGCTTCTTACGGATACGTTGGCGCTTTAGAGGCGATAAATAATCAATAAATAGAGTGCCTTTTAGGTGATCAAGCTCATGCTGAATACAAATCGCTAATAGCTCGTCAGCGTCTAGGCTGAATTCCTCACCATTTTCATTCAGTGCTTTAACAGTCACTGTTTCTGCACGGTCAACTTTCGCATAAGAATAAGGCACAGATAAACAACCTTCTTCACTCACCGTTGAGCCATCTTTTTTGGTGATTTCTGGGTTGATTAATACTAGCGGTTGGTCGCGCTCTTCTGAGACATCGATGACCACAATTCGCTGGTGGATATCTACTTGCGTTGCTGCTAAGCCGATACCGTTCTCGTCATACATAGTTTCAAGCATGTCTTTGACGATTTGACGAACATCATCGTTTACTTCTGGTACTTCT
The DNA here is from genome assembly GCF_041414825.1 of Pseudoalteromonas sp. 68 DY56-GL68. Lineage (NCBI taxonomy): Bacteria > Pseudomonadati > Pseudomonadota > Gammaproteobacteria > Alteromonadales > Pseudoalteromonadaceae > Pseudoalteromonas > Pseudoalteromonas sp. 68 DY56-GL68. The sequence continues at coordinate 9,123 of NZ_JAOCZL010000001.1, read as the reverse complement.
TTCGCGATTGTACGTAAACGCTCATCCGGAAATCTTAAAACATCTAACCTAGCCATAGTTACCTTTTACACTTGTGATTCATTTAGGGTATTGTATGCTTTTATTTTAGCCATTCGTGTTCACCTTTAACAGGTTTTGGTTGATAATAATCTAAAAACAACACTAGGAAGCCAAATGAAATATCCGTTAGTTGCGGCTTTATTAGCCATTAGCTGTGCATTTTCAGCAGCAGCTGATGTGTTAACAATAAAAAAAGATGCTCCAAAACAATATGTTGTAAAAAAAGGGGACACGCTTTGGGATATATCAGGTATATATCTTAATCATCCATGGCAATGGCCAGAGCTATGGCAAATGAACCCTCAAATAGCCAACCCTCATTTAATATACCCAGGTGATGCACTTACTTTAATTTACGATAAAGATGGAAAACCGCGTTTAGTTAAAAATAGCCGGTATAAAAAACTCTCTCCAGAAGGGCGTATTACACCTAAAGGTAAACAGGCTGTACCCACATTACCCCTTGAACTACTGCGCCCATATTTGACCTACGAGCAAGCAGTTGATCGTCAGGTTATGGCAGATAAGCCATATATTTTAGGTGCTAGTGTGAATACAAAAATGAATACCATGGGTCATATTCTTTATGTGAAAGGTAATTTAAATTTAAATGAAGCATATGGCGTTTATCGTAAAGGAAATGAGTTAGTAGACCCTAATACAAATGAAGTGTTAGCCAATAAAGCTGAATTAGTTGCAATTGTACGTGCCTTTAGAAGTGGTGATGTTGAACATGGTGTACCAGCGTCCGTTAAGATTGAGATGGTAAAACAAGAAATTAAACCGAATGATTTCTTAATGCCTGCAATGGATGGACAAATGTTACCAGCCTATTTCAATATGAAACGTCCAGAAGGTGAGCTGAACGGTACAATTATCGCGTCAGCAAGTGAGCTGCGAGAATTTAGCACCATGGATATTGTTGTTTTAAATTTAGGTGCAGAACAGGTCAAGCCTGGTTTTGTACTTGATATTAAACGTCAATCTCCAGAGGTATTTGATGGTCGAAGTGGCCCTCGTTATCGTGAAGACTCAACGAGTCTTGAGAAGCTAATCACAGATACCAATGAGTACTTTGGTGTGGAAGCAGACAAAGATAGCAAGGTATGGCACATGCCTAAAGAGAAAGTAGGCGAACTCATGGTGTTTAAGGTATACGATAACGTGAGCTATGCATTGATTGTGAAAAATCAGCATCCTATTCGAGTTGGTGACTATGCTGTCATAAACTAACCCACACTCAGGATGCTCTAAGGAGGGAGCATGGAACAGGTTTCAGGCAAGCTATCTCATTGGCTTGCCTTTTATTTATGTAAAGGGCTGGGAATTAAAAGCCTTATAGCATTGGCCCAAAACCACATCTTAAGTGAGCTTTTTTCGCTTACAAGTACACAGCTGCAGAATTTAGGTTTAACAAAAAACCAAGCTGATAATCTCGCTAATACCGATTGGCAAAAAGTCGCTTACTACGAAGAACTTATTCATGCTTACCAAATAACCACCATTTGTTACTTTGATGATCACTATCCCACACAGTTAAAGGAAATTGCCAGTGCACCTTTATTACTATTTTGTGTGGGGAATATTGAACTTTTAACTTCACCACAAGTTGCGATTGTTGGCAGCCGACATGCAACTCCTACGGGGCTCGAGATCGCCGCTGAATTTGCACACCAATTAAGTTGTGCAGGCATTACAGTCACTTCTGGTATGGCACTTGGCATTGATGGTGCGGCACATAAAGGGGCTCTGGCTGGTTCTGGAAAAACCATTGCTGTGCTTGGTACAGGGTTAGATATTACTTACCCTAAACGTCATAAACTACTGACAAAGCAGGTAGCAGAACGCGGATTGCTTATATCGGAGTTCTTGCCTGGTACAGCTGCTAATGCAGCAAACTTTCCTCGTAGAAATAGAATAATATCAGGTCTTTCACTTGGTGTTCTAATTGTCGAAGCACAAATAAAAAGCGGCTCTTTAGTCACTGTACGTTATGCACTTGAGCAAAATAAGGATGTTTTTGCAGTGCCCGGCTCAATTAAAAATCCGCTTTCAGAAGCTAGCCATTTTTTGATAAAGCAAGGTGCTAAATTAGTCGAAAATATAAGTGATATTCTTGATGAAGTGAGCTTTTTTTGTGAAAACAGTCTATATATAACAGAAGAGCCCATCATCGAAGAACACGACTGTCCCGTGTTTCAAAGTATCGGGTTCGAGGTAACAAGTGTCGATGTTATTACTCAACGCACTCAGTTACCTGTTGATGAAGTACAAGCTCGGTTACTTGACCTAGAGCTCGCAGATAAAGTAGAGCGAGTGCTAGATGGCTATATAAGACTTGGAGGACATAAACATGTTTGACATCCTCATGTATCTTTTTGAAAACTATATCCATAGTGAAGCTGAAATTTTTACTGAAGAGAACGAGCTTACTGATGAGTTGGTTCGAGCTGGGTTTAATAAACCTGAAATTTATAAAGCACTTGACTGGCTTGAGCAATTGGCTGACTTGCAGCAAAGTGACGTGTATCCGTACCTAAACGCGCAGCCACAACATGCTATGCGTATTTATACCGACAGTGAATGCCAAATGCTGTGCACTGAGTGCCGCGGCTTTTTAATGTTTATTGAGCAAATAGGCGTCATAAATAGCATTACGCGTGAAATGGTAATAGATAGATTATGCGCACTTGATAAACCGTTTATTTTACTTGAAGACTTAAAATGGGTGGTGTTAATGGTGCTGTTTAATGTGCCAGGATCTGAGCAAGCATATGCACAAATGGAAGATTTGATCTTTGACGAGCCTGCTGATGTGCTTCATTAGTTCGACTTTGCTTGTATCTTTGTTGAGTTTGGGTATATTAGGCGAAAATTAGCCAGCCTAACAGGAACCTTATGAGTAAAATCGATCATTCTCTTTTTTCTGCAGATAAACACGCATTAGAGAAAGAATATGAGGTTTGCCCTAAATGTGGTTCTGAATTGGTCATGCGAAATTCAAAGTCAGGGCCTTTTTTAGGCTGTGCAAGCTACCCTAAGTGTGATTTTATTCGTCCTTTGGCTCATCATGATAGTCAACAAATTAAAGTACTCGAAGACAGTGCTTGTCCTGAGTGTAGCAAGCCATTGGTAATTAAAAATGGCCGCTATGGCATGTTCATTGGTTGCACAGGCTATCCTGATTGCCATTATATTGCGCATGATGAAGAGCCCGGTGATTCAGAGGCGCTTCCTAGCTGCCCAAAATGCAAAAAAGGCCAGTTGGTTTCCCGTAGCAATAAATTTGGTAAAACATTCTATTCATGCGACTGTTATCCTCGTTGCAAATATACCCTTAATAACAAACCTGTGTCTAAGACATGTCCCGCTTGTGATTGGCCTATAATGACAGAGAAGAAAACTGCATCGGGCGTTGTGTTACAATGCCCACAAAAAGCCTGTATGCATAAGCTTGCAGAGTCTTAACATATTCGTTCCCTATTATAGTTAGGAGATATTCTTGTCCGATCCTGTTGCTCAACCAGCCAATCCTATTGAAGCCTTAAACCAAGGCGGTGTGATTGTTTATCCAACTGAAGCTGTATTTGGTCTTGGTTGTGACCCTGATAACCAAGCAGCTGTAGAAAAGCTTTTAGCAATTAAACAGCGTCCAATTGAAAAAGGCTTAATTTTAATTGCTGATAATTATGGTCAGTTATTAAAGTATGTTGATGATGCTAAAATCCCAATGGATAAGCGGGCAGATATCTTCTCGCAGTGGCCAGGGGCGATTACGTGGGTAATGCCAGCCGCAAAGCAGACACCAAAATGGTTAACAGGTCAGTTTGATACTATTGCTGTGCGTGTAACGAACCATCCAACAGTAAAAAAACTGTGCCAGCAATTTGGTAAACCACTGGTTTCAACAAGTGCAAATTTAACCGGCCAACCAACAGTAATGAGCATCACGCAAGCAAAAAGCGAATTTGTTGATAGCGTCGATTTTTATGTTGATGAGCCACTAGGTGGGAACACGAACCCCAGTGTAATTAAAGATGCAATGACCGGAAAAGTATTCAGAGGATAAACATGCAAAGCGAGTTACTCGAACAAGTAAAAACCTATTTAATGGCTTTACAAGACACAATTTGTGCAGGCCTTGAAAATGCTGACGGCAACGCAAAGTTTGTTGAAGATAATTGGCAACGAGCAGAAGGCGGCGGTGGCCGTACTCGTGTTATCCAAGGTGGTAATATCATTGAGCAGGGCGGGGTAAATTACTCGCATGTGTTTGGCGCTTCAATGCCAGCCTCTGCAACTGCGCATCGTCCAGAGCTCGCTGGTCGTAGTTTTCATGCTTGCGGTGTGTCATTGGTGATCCATCCTAATAATCCACACATTCCAACTAGCCACGCTAACGTGCGTTTCTTTATTGCTGAAAAAGAAGGCGAGGAACCAATTTGGTGGTTCGGAGGTGGTTTTGATTTAACACCTTTTTATCCTGTGTTCGACGATGTACAGCACTGGCATCAAGTAGCAAGTGACTTATGTCAGCCATTTGGTGAAGACGTGTATGATAAGTATAAAACATGGTGTGATGAGTATTTTTATTTAAAGCACCGCGGCGAAACACGTGGGGTAGGTGGTTTATTCTTTGATGATTTAAATGAGCTCGGTTTTGCGCAGAGTTTTGCTTTTATGCAAGCTGTTGGAAATGGCTTTTTAGATGCTTACTTACCTATAATTGAGCGTCGTAAAAATACGCCAATTACAGAGCAGCAACGAGATTTTCAGCTTTACCGTCGTGGCCGCTACGTTGAATTTAACCTAGTATGGGATCGTGGTACTTTATTTGGTCTACAAACTGGGGGACGGACAGAATCGATTTTAATGTCTATGCCACCACTCGCTCGTTGGGAGTATAGTTATACCCCTGTTGAAGATAGTCCTGAAGCCAAGCTTTATCAATATTACTTAAGACCACAAGAATGGCTAAATACAAAGGAATCTGAGTTAGTTGCGCGTGAATGGCAGCTTTAAAGTGCTTAGGTTGTCACTTTATATAAAGGTGACAACCTGCACGTTCAGTATTTTACCTAGTTAAATTTAAAGCGTCTAACTTGCTCATCTAAAGAGCGTGCTAATGATAAGAGCTCTTCACTGACTTTTTGATTTTCATGAGCATCAACCAACGAATGCTCTGCGTTATCACTTATAGCGACCACACTCCTGTTTATTTCTTCTGCGGCAAGGTTTTGCTGCTCGGTGGCATCGGCTATTTGTACATTGAGTTGATTTATTTCACTCATTTGCAAAGAAATATCACGCAAGGCTTTAGCAACTTGCTTAACTTGTACAGCACGTTCATCAGCTTCTTCACATGAATTATTCATAGTGCTAACCGTTTGTGCCGCTTCGCTCTGTAGCTTATCTATTGTTCGGCGAATTTCATCAGTGGAGTCATGAGTTCTATTCGCGAGCGTTCTAACTTCATCTGCCACGACAGCAAAACCACGGCCGGCTTCACCTGCTCGTGCTGCTTCAATAGCAGCATTAAGCGCAAGTAAGTTAGTTTGCTCAGCAATACTACTGATAACTTCTAATACTTTACCGACTTCTAAAGTTTGCGCCTGAAGTTCAGAGACTTGATCTGCGGCTGCACGGACATCTGTCGCCAGTTGGTTAATGCTATGCTCGGTATGCTCGGCAACTTGCAAGCTTTGCTGCGCAAGTTGATTACTGTGTTCTGATTTTTCAGATGCAAAATGCGTTGTATTTTTTACTTCACTTGATGAGCTTTCAAGTTCATTTATTGCCGCTGCAACAGAGTCAGTGCCTTGCTTTTGTTGTATTATGGCTTGCTCGGTGGCATCTGCTGAAGTGTATATACTCTCCGCTGAATGGATTAGTACTTTTGATGAGTGCGATACCTGGGCAATATTATCTTTAAACGCACCAATCATTTGATTAAAGCTGGTGGCGAGTGAGCTAAGTTCATCGTTATTATCATCATCAATTTTAAGGCTTAAATCTTTGTTGGTGGTTGCCAAGTGCATCGTATGGCTAATCATCTTCAAGCGCTTAATAAATACTTTTCTAAACATGACTGCTAATAAAGAGAACGCAGTTATGAATATAGTAGCGAGTAGGAAAGTGTTCATTAACGTATTTTGTGATACTTCGTGTTCAATGTCGGCTAATGAATAACTGATTTTAACTACCCCAAGCACATCGCCTTCTTGCGCTTGATGGCATCCTAAACAGTTCGTTCCTTTATAGTCACTGCTAGCAAACATAGGTTTAAGATAGGTCATCGTACTGTTGCTGTTATCTATATATAATGCTTCTGTACCCGCCAGTGCTGCATGTTCTGTATCGGTTGTGGCAACTTGATTGGCATTGCCTGGTCCATAAATTTTATTAACGATGGAGCTGCGAATAATATGTGCATCTTTGATATTTGGATGGCTTCTAAGCTTGTTGCTAAGAATTTCACGGTTTGCCATGGTGCCTGTGAGCATCATGGTATTAATAGAATCAAAGTAATTATCAGCAAGTAATTTTATGTTACTTTCAACGGTATCTTGCGCTAATTCGTGTTGTTGCTGGGCGCTGCTAAATATGCTGGCAAATAATACTAATACGCCTGTCAGTGCTAACAAGGCATAAATTTTAAATTGGATAGACTTCATTCAACGACGCTTTTTCTAAACTAAGGAAAGAGTATTATCTTTATTTAGAAAAAGCATACATTGATATAACTCAAGCTTAATGTTGATTGATCATATGGCTTGCGAGTTGCGATAACGATTGTCTTAATCCTTCGCGAAGTAGTGGGTTATCAATTTCGATATCGAGCGTTTTATTCATACAATGCATCCATTGGTCACGTAGGTCTTGATCAATAGGGAAAGGCATGTGACGCTTTCTTAGCATTGGGTGACCATATTTTTCAACGAATAGGTCAGGGCCGCCCAGCCAGCCAGATAAAAACTCAAAGAATACTTGGCGAATTCTATCTAAAGGCTGAGGATGCATATCATATAATGGTTTGGCGTATTCATCTGTGGCCATTATGTCGTAAAATCGATTTGCAATTGCTCGAGCGCCTGCTTCACCGCCAATAATTTCGTAAGGTGTTTTTTCTGGAGTAGGTGTTTCAGGCGTTGGTTTCGATTTGGAAAAAAGTCGTTTAATCATAATATTAATAAAGCTCTACAGGGCGAAGAGGTTGCTTCACTATGGACAAATACGCGGTTTTTGGAAATCCAATCAAACATTCGAAATCACCCGCAATACACGCACAATTTGCTGCATCATTAAACGAGCAAATACAATACAGCGCCATTTTAGCACCAACAGATGCATTTGAAAAAACTGTCGCTGAGTTTTTCGCTGCGGGTGGTAAAGGGGCTAATGTCACTTTGCCATTTAAAGAGCAAGCGTTTGCCATGGTCGATGAACTTACAGAGCAAGCGAAAATAGCCGGAGCAGTAAACACTATTAAACAACTCGAAGATGGTAGCCTACTGGGTGATAACACGGATGGTGTAGGGCTTGTTAAAGATCTTTTAGCCAATAATGTCACCTTAAAAGGGCTGCGAGTACTTCTTATCGGAGCAGGTGGTGCGGCACGAGGCGTCATTCAGCCATTATTGAATGAGCAAATCGAAAGCTTAACAATAGCCAACCGTACCGCCGAAAAAGCAAAGGCGCTAGCGAGTCATTTTAATGGTGAAATTGATGTGCAGGGCTTTGCTTTGAATGATATCCCAGAAAACAACTATGATGTGGTGATTAATTCAACCTCAAGTAGCGTTACTGGAGACCTGCCTGGTATAGCAGAAGAGTATGTTGCTAAGTGTCAGTGCGCTTACGATATGTTTTACGCCAATGACGATACTGCATTTATCAGTTGGGTTAAGTCGATTAACCCGACATGTTTAACACTTGATGGCTGTGGCATGTTGGTTGGCCAAGCGGCACAAGCTTATTTTGTATGGCGCAATAAAATGCCAGAAATCATTCCCGTTGTTAGCGCGCTTAAAGCAGGAGAAATTGCGTGAATCAAGCTATCCAATTTATAGAGCGACTCGAGTTTAAGCCTGAAGAAAAACAGTTGGTATTCTTCGCACAAGTAAGTGGCTTGATGGTGGAGTGTGTTATTGATACCAGCAAGTATGATTTTGCTGATCAAAGCAGTGCGGTTAATTACTTTGAATCTTATCGTTTCGATTATGAAGAGCTCGCCGAGCAACTGATCGAAGATGAGCAGTATAACTCGGCAGGACAAATCGAATTAACCGAGGTGTTTTAGCCCTCTGCTAAGTATTCATCTTTAAGCTGAACATAATTATCTGCAGATATTTTTAAAAAGGCGCGCTCTTGCTCTGTTAAAGGGCGAGCCTGCTTAACAGGGCTACCTACATAGAGATAGCCTGACTCTAAACGCTTGTTAGGTGGTACCAGCGAACCACCACCAATGATCACATCATCTTCAACAGTAGCATTGTCCATCACAATTGCACCCATCCCAACAAGTATACGATTACCAAGTTGGCAGCCGTGTAGCATAACTTTATGACCAACAGTGACATCATCACCAATAAGAAGAGGGTAGCCATCGGGGTTTGACTTAGAGGCACGTGTTAAATGTAAAACACTGCCATCTTGAATGTTCGTACGTTCACCGATACGTATATAGTTAACATCACCTCGCGCAGCAACAAGAGGCCATACACTTGAATCTTTACCAAGCGTAATATCACCGACTAAAACCGATGACTCATCAATATAAACACTATTATCGTATGTCGGAGTGATCCCTTTATAAGAACGGATAGTCATAAATTCACCTTTTAATTTTAAAATGCGCTCAGTCTAGTGTAACAGCGAAGCAAATAAATACACCAAAACAGGCCTAAATTGACTGCAAAACACCCAGTTTTAGGGTGTTTAGTTCAAAAGCTGAGCGAACAGCAGTTTTTTTTAAATTTTATTGAAAAAAGTGCTTGCGTAAAAAATCCATCTCCCTATAATGCGACCCCACTGACACGGCGGGCAGCAACGAAAGACGCTGAA